>CAIUKX010000318.1 GCA_903899795.1 uncultured Flavobacteriales bacterium | reverse complement strand
TTCAAGCATATGTTCAAACAAAAATGATCGAAAATGATATGGAGAAATACTTTTACCTAGCTCCATTTGACGGTCTGTTTCTAAGCTCACATATGATACCTGGAACAACTATAGTACCGGGTGATAGCATAGCAACCATTTCTGAGGTTACTCCTTTATTAGCCAAAATTGTTGTTTCAAAAAAATTACTCAGCACCTATCAACAAAGGAAATACGTTCACTTTATCAATCGAAAAGGAAAGGTTTTAGGAAATGGGAAATACAGTAAAACGGAAAAATCAGCGAGAAGTCCAAAACTGATTGAAATCTATTACACTGTTCAATCCAATCCAAAATCTCACATCGTGGCCGGCATGCCGATTCGAATTATTTCACAACATTTCACAACTCAAAAATGTGTGAACATCCCTCAATCAGCAGTCCTGATTAATAAAATAAAAGTCTTGAACAAAGAAAATCAAATCGCTACAAAATCAGTCAATATAATAGGCAAGACAAAAACACATTACTTCGTAACAGGATTAAAAGACGGTGAAAAGGTCATACTAAATTAAATCAGAAGAAATGTCTACTTCAAAAATTTGTATTTCAAAATACAGTAAATTACTCTCATTCCGTCTTTGGAGTTGATTTTCTTCCCTTCAACTTTGTTTCTGGCTATATACGAAATAGGAACTTCCATTATTTTCAGTCCTTTTACTTTTGCCAGTTTCATTGTGATTTCAGGTTCAAAACCAAAACGGTTTTCTTTCAATACAATTGATTTTATTACAGGGGTCGGAATCAACTTATAACAAGTCATCATATCGGTTAATCTGAATCCTGAAAACAAATTCGATAATCGCGTTAAAAAACCATTTCCAAGGATATGCCAAACGTAAGAGGTATTTTGATGATCTTTGTTGATAAAACGTGAACCATAAACCACTTGTACATCATTTGCTAACACTGCATTCAATAAGTGATTGATATCCGAAGGTTCCAATTCCATGTCAGCATCCTGAATGATCAAATATTCTCCTGTCGCCAATGCAATTCCTTGATGAATGGCGGCACCTTTTCCTTTGTTAACAGGCTGATGATGTGAAACTAAATTATAGTCAGGATATTCGTTTTTGAAATTTTCAATTTCTAGTCCAGTCGGATCGGTCGAACAATCATTGATAACGATAATTTCTTTCTCAATTTGGTCAACTAATTCCAGCTCACAAACTTTCTTTAAAACCATCTGAATCGTCTTCGCTTCATTATATGCCGGAATAATAATTGAAAGTTTTGTAAATTTCATCCACCCTTGTTATTGTGATGGTCAAAGGTAAAGTTTTTTTTAGACTCCTTAACTTTCTCGATCCTGAAAGTAAAAGAATCATGCTTCAAAAATCTTTTAACTTCTGAGGATAACGCCGAGTATACGTAAAATCAACACTGTGAGACTCTGTATTAAACTCCTTTAACTCTGTGGTAAAAAAAGTAAAATATCCTTAACTCAAATCATTGAAATCTATTTTAGTTACTTTTACTTCTAAAATTCCTTGATTATTATTGTTCATGAAGAGATTGATTTGGTATATTCTGATTTTTATCGTCACACTTTCATTCTTCTTCATTCGTGACTTTAACTCGAGGTACAATCGTTCTATTAATGGTGACGCGAAAGGATATTACGCCTATCTGCCGGCACTTTTCATTTATAACGACCCAAACTATGGTTTTGTAGATGAAATGGAAAAAAAATATTACCCTGAAGACGGTTCTCACATCAAAAACTTTCGAAATAAACAAGCAAACGGAAAATATGTCAATAAATGTTTTCCGGGATTAGCACTTCTTTATTTGCCTTTTTTTGGACTATCTGCTTTGATCGCTTGGATTACTGGATTTCCACTCGACGGCTATTCTAACCCTTTTCAAATGGGAATCGGAATTGCTCATCTGTTTTATTATTTGGCAGGACTCTATTTTCTCTACCGTTTCCTACTCCAATTACAATTGTCTAAAAAAATTATCTGGATTGTTTTCTTTGCCTTCACGTTTGGTACAAACAGCTGGTTTTATCTGATCTACGATCATTCTGTCAGTCATATTTTTAATTTCTTTTTGATTTCGTTATTTTGCTTTACGATCCAGCGATGGATTCTGACGAAACATATGAAGTGGTTATTTTTCATAGGAATCATCCTTTCTCTCCTCGTCATTATTCGTCCTACTAATGCGATGATTGTTTTGTTTGTTCCTTTTCTTTTTCAAGTTCAACAGGAAAACATCTTAACCTTTATCCGAACACATTTCAATTGGAAAAAATTCATAGTATACCTTCCTGTTTTTTGCATTATACTGATCATTCCGCCTCTACTCTGGAAATGGCAAAGCGGACTTTGGTTCGTCTATTCCTATAACAATGAACAATTCGATTTTTCCGATCCTCACACCTTTCGTTTTTTGTTTTCGTATCAAAAAGGTTGGTTTTTGTGGACACCCTTAGCATTTATCTTTATACTGATATCGATTATCAGCTTGTTTCGAAAGTCTGTGTATTTCGGTTTATCCTTTTTACTTCCTTTTTCATTGATCATTTTTATTCTTTCATCCTGGTGGTGCTGGACCTACGGCATGGGAATCAGTCAACGTGTGATGATCGATTTCTATCCATTTATCATTATCGCCACCGTATTAGCTTTTAATCCTTCAAAAAAACCGCTGAGGTACGCTCCTCTCTTCCTATTTCTCATCAGTTTGAATCTACTTCAATGCTACCAAATTCAAAAAGGAATCCTTACCGGCGGAGCAACCACAGCAAAAGAATATTGGTCCCATTTTTTACAATGGAAAACAAATGCTCCGACTGTTGCAATCAAAAAATCGTGGAAAAAGATTTACAATAAGCACATGGATAGTCCACAAAGCATTAATGCTTCCAATCATCTTTCAAAAGCGATGGACAGCGACTCTTTATCAAATGTGAAATCAATCGTTATTGAATTGGAAATCGGAGCGAAACACGGAGATCCAAACATCTCTCTTGTACTGTCATCTCTGGATGGAGCGATTTATCAATCATTTAACTTTGGAGATTACCTCTATAAAACTCCTCGAAAAATGAGTTTGAAATTCGATGTCCCGGAAGGGAAAAGAATTTACAGAACTTACATTTGGAACGGTGATACAGATTCCGAAGCAGAAATCAGAAAGATAAACATCAACTATTATTCGTACTAAAAATGGAAAAACAGACGCTTTTACTATTACATGGCGCACTTGGAACAAAAGATCAATTCAAGACTTTACTTTCTGAATTAAATAAACATTTTGATATTCATGCTTTCAACTTTGA
>CAIUKX010000317.1 GCA_903899795.1 uncultured Flavobacteriales bacterium | reverse complement strand
TATTTCTTCTTTTCAAAAATGAATTCGTTGCAATTACTAAAAGAGTGTGGAGAAATCCAAAAGAAACTGTTTTTTTCTTCATTCTTCTCCAGTGGAAAGATGGGGGAAATCACCTGTGTAAATGGAGTAGACAATGAAGATACCATCATGTATGAACGATTTGAAGATTTTATTGTATGCTACCGTTTATGGTGCGAAGATTCGTGCGATTCGGTAGGCAAACACTATACGGTAAAAACCTACGGTTTCTACTACTTCCCTTTTTAACGCTCTATTTTCAGGAACTTCCAGTGGAGCAGTTTGTGAGTGAGAAAGGATCCGAACAGTCGTCGAAATATAAAGATTTCCTCAAGACGTTAGTGTTGCAGAAGAAAACGCTCGATGAACTAAAAGCCGAGATTGTAGCCAGTGGAGGGGACCCAACTCAAGTCGATTTAAAAGAGTTTACTCGATTCCATCTAGAAGAAATGCTTCAACCTGGTCGAAAACGGATCAATGGAGATCGTCATACTCGTATTCAAATCATGCATCGCCATGTAGAAGTTCCCAGCGATCTTCAAAAACCAGCTATTTCTGTTTTTGTACTACCGTTAGCGGAGGAAATACAAGAATTCTACAGTTTTACTGAATTAGAAGCAAAAGAAGATTGGGTGCAAAAACATTTATCGCCCATGTTTCGGGATGAAGAAATGGGATGCCATCTACCCATGTTAAGTCGCGTAGTGGATGTGTTTCCTACTATCTACCGATTTCCAGAGAAAGAAGTAGATTTAAGTAATAGTGTTTAAATTATTAGCAGTATTTTATAAAATAAGCAACAAATTTAATTTCTTCTACTTGATTTTAGTCTATGTTCCATGTGTGCGCCTGCTTGTGTTTGAAAAGGCATGCTGCTAGGAGTTGTAAAATTACCACTGTCGGGATAATTCTCGAGCTCGATTCTTGACTCGTCGGCCATTTGTTCGCAGTAGATAGTCATTGACCAATCGGTGCCGTTAAAATCAAGAGGAACGTTGTTTGAATTAGTCATTCGAAATGTTAGTTGAGTAATATTGGTGTTTACAAGAAACGATTCAAGTGGAAAGTTGGGCACAAACGACATTTTGTCACCAAAAGGAACATTGACGGGAATAACGGCTACCACATCGCTTGGAGCTAAAGGGTATTTGAGGACACCAGATAGATAGTGTGTTCTCAATTGGTCACAATGAATGTACAAATCATCTAGACCTGATAAGTTTGAAATACAGGTTGGAACTACTTCTTTCACCGTTAAATCAGCCGATGAAGTGCCAAAAGTAACATTATCAAACGAATATTGCGTTGTTGCAGACACTTGTCTACTGAAAATAGGAAATCCCCATCCTGTAAATGGAGTATTGGGAATAGGAGGAGGTACTACAGTGGTAAAAGTAAAACCCAATTGGTGCATTAACCCATATGTATCGCTATCTGAAATAAGATATTTTCCGCAATAAATTCCTGAATTCCCAGTTGCTGTAACACTTGAATCTTTGGCAAATGGTTGATACAGATCGCCCAAAGACGGAGAGTTGGCAAATACTTTACCAGTTGTTTGATCTTCGCCTGATGCAGAAATGTCATTAGTTGTCAATCCATCATAAGTAGATCCAAATCCGTAGAAAATTTCAGCTGATCCAAAACTAAAAGTCGTATTTACTACCTTTCCAAGAGTGGTGTTCAAATACGAAACAAGTGTATCATAGCTATAATTACCCACCGGAACTACTACATCTGTAATTGCATAAGTATACGTACTTATATTACGGCCTGGAGCAAATACATCTAAAAATTTTAATGTTTGTACTCCAGGATATATGTTGTAAAACACATTGGAAAACAGAACGTCGGTAATAGAAAATCGCACAACTTTCAACGGATCATGATCCACCATATTGCCGTTGAAAGGGATAATACATTCAGACTTTGTAGTCGATTCAATTAGCGATTGCTTTGAGTTAATAAAAACCGCAAACCTTTTATTGTCTGAATTGGCAGTTGACATGAGGAATAAAAATGAAATAAAAATGAAAATAAAAATAGTTATACGTAATCTAATTAAGCTAATTTTTCAACCAATAATTCTTGCACAAATTCAGGAAGGTCGTCAAATACTTCCTCCAGTCTTTCGTAACGTAATACCGTCCGTTCTACTCGAATTTCGATCCCATCGACTTGAGTTACCGAAACGGGAGATGGATTGGATGGCATTTGGCTCTTATCTGGTCTATTCGAAGGCTTACATTTTTGGTTTCCAGTACCAAGAATGACTCTTTTTGTCTCTAAGGGGACGTCTAAATGAACTCCGCTTCCCAAATCAACCGAACTGTCATTATTCAAACAAGATTCAATAAATTAAATAATTCATTTCTTTTCAAAACCTGCTTCTTTGCAACACTGGTGGTTTTTCATTGAAAAGAGATTCAGACATGGAAAAAATCGAAGCTGAAATATTGTTAAAAGAGAAAGAAAATGAAAGTGAGGATAAAGAGCCAAAACCTGTGAAAGAAGAGAAAGAAAAGAAGAATCGCAAACCATTTGAGTGGACCGATAAACGTCTAGAAGCATTTAAGAAAATGCGAAGTGGGTTGGAGACGAAAAACAAAATTGCTTTAGAATTAAAAGCAGAGAAGAAGAAATCAGAAAAAGAAGAAATTAAAAAAAGAATACGTGATTTGATGAATTCCAATTCAACTGGCAAGAAAGAAAGCGCCATGAAGGTAGATTCTGAATCTATTACTTCCGACTCCTCGTCTGATTCTGATGGTGAAATTGTCCAAAAAGCCCCCAAAAAAAGCAGCAAAGGAACAAAAGTTAAAAAGGAAGTCAAACAAAAGCAAAAAAGAAGTCGAGCTCCAGTTGAAGTACAAGCGTCATCCGAGGAAGATGATGCCTTCCAAGAGTCAGAAGAAGAAGAGGAAAGAATAGTGATGACTAAGAAACAGCACGAAAAGCTTAAATTAAGTAAGGAAAGAAAAGGAAAAACCCCTATGAATAGTCGTGTATTTAATCCAATGGATAAATTTATATTGTTATAATTTATAAAGACTTTTATTGTTTTTATCTTTTCTTTTTCATTTTTATTTTATAAATCATAAATGCACCGTGGAATTCATAAAATCGGAGGAAAAGCAACTTCTCAGATTTTCTTAGGTCGTAAAGCTACTCAACAACATTTTTTAGGTCGTAAATCTGTTCCTTCTCGTCGTCGTCGAACCGGTCCCATTTAAACACCAATATGTCGTTTCAACAATCAACTGCCACTGCACTTCCTGCTGAAGTTCAGCTTGCCAAAGAAAAACCCCAGGGTGCTTTCTGTCTGCGCACACGTTATGCCCTCTCTGTAAGAAACTAAGTTTCCTACGACTTTCCTTTTTAAAACTCTATTATCAGGCCAACAGTGCCAACAGTTGGTTGGCCGGCTCTCTTGTCTCCCTCCCGCTGCAAACGGGTACTCCTGGTACATTTACCGATGTCAAACAGGGAAACATCAACTGCACGTTGCAGGTGAGCAACACCAATCCCTATGTGGATTATTTGAATTTTGGTCCATGCGGGTAAGAAACTACGTTTCCTACGACCTTCCTTTTTTGATACCCTACTATATAGTGCCATGATTTTCTTTGACGAAATGCGAGTCTACTCTTCGGGTACTCCCGTGGAAGAAAATCTCCGCTACTCGGAGACCGTCGACCTTCTCATGGAGCAAGGAGGCTGGTAAGAAACTGCGTTTTCCTACAACCTTCCTTCTTTTAGCTCTTTTTATCAGGCAATGTCGCCCCATGCATGTCTTTCGTCGCAACAAATGGCGTGCCAACAACGGCAAAGCGGTAAGAAACTGCGTTTCCTACAACCTTCCTTCTTTATTACTCTATATCAGGGCGACAAGCACATCAATTTCATCAAACCTGCCATGGTGGATGCCACGGGTGTTCCCATGTTTGGTCGTACTCCCTTCATGGTAAGAAACCTACGGTTTCCTACTACCTTTTCATATTTATACTCTATTATTAGGACAAGAACAGCGCCGTTTATCAACCTCCAGCCATTTCGTTTGGCTATTACAGTGGACTTGATGATTGCAATGGATTACAGACTTTTTCTAAAGGAACAGGAGGAGCTGTAAATAGTTTCTCTTTTGGAGCTTTAGTTGGTAATGATTCAGGATACACGTTTAACGATGATGCATTTGGAGGTTCTATAAATTCAGTACTTCAATTACAAGGATTTCTCTACAATCTGTCAAGTTTTGGAGCTGGAACAAATTCTCAATTAATTGCTGGTAGAAATCCTACTCATGTTCGCGGCAATCCAACAGGAAATCAGTACTTTATTCAAGCCAACGATCATTTTGTTTTTAAAAATACCGTGGTTGCAAGAACTGAAACTCTTGGTTCATTGGAAATGACTTATCCTTGGCTTCCTTGTGCCACGTACACTCCTTCGCTATGGCCCGATTACCAACCATGCACTCTTTCTGGCGAGATAGATGATTTCGAAGTGGACCAGATCATTGGCAAAACAAAGGTTTCCGAGTACATGAAGTATTTGGCAAATGTACGGTCTCTTCCTATTGGTGTGTCCGGAAACATTGGAGGAGGAATGTACTGCACTAATGTAACTGCGTTAACAGCTGCTACTTCGCCCAACGTTAATGCTGCCAACTGCAATTTCACCGAATACCGTGTATCGATGCCTTTTCTTAGTGGAATCTATGGTATTCTTGCCGACAAAATGTTCCCCGATCTTCTTATTGGGGCTAATAATATTCGCATCGAGTTTAAATTGGCCAGCAATAACAAAGCTTTCTGGCTAACGATGGATCCTTGCCGTCGTATTCCAGGCACAGTTCGTGATTTTGCTCCTTTTGGAGGTGGCGCCAACGGATCTTTCAGAATGAACCAGGTTTCAGATTCTAATTTTGGAAATGCTCCTGTTCCAACTACTCAAGATCCGAGTACTGCGTTATATACCTATAACCCAGCAGGAGCAAGTCTGGGGTGTGGATTTGCCATGGTTAGCAGAGTTTCATCTACAAACCCAGCTTCTAACGCTTATTATGTTGACACAACATTTGTTGGTGTAGCGCCTGGTTCCTCTGATCAAATTGTGGAAGGCTCTCAAATGTACAACACTTCATCGGCTATGGGAGAAGACTTAGTTGCAGCTCAAGTTCCCAGTTATGCTACTTCAGCTCTTGAATCGATTATTGGCACTTGCGCGGGAAGTCATGATGGTGCTGGTGTTTTTACTTGTACCAGTACCAATACCTTATTTGTACCAGAACAAACAGTAGTTCAATACGCGTCAAACGGCGGAGAATTTGGAATTCTAGGTCAATTAACTTCAACCGCGTCAGGAGGAGTATTGGGTGGTGCCGGAACATATGCAACTAATCAATTAAATAGTGCGATTACCCAAACCAATTTTAATGTAATTGCTGGTCCTTCAAATTGTCAAATTCCTGTTGCTAGTGGAACCCTAAATGGTTTTCATTTAAATAATTTTTCTTCTCTTCCAAAACCCCAGTATGTTCCAACTTCCCAACCTTGGGCTCAAAAATCTCAAGGAGCCATTGCTTCTTACTGCAATGAACGGGCGTCTTGTTATGGAACTTATCTTCCCGCCAGTGTCCCACAAAGTCGTCGTTGTCAAGTCTCTTCTCGATTAGGTATTAATGATGCTGTTTTTGCTCAATCGGGCACAACTGCTTTTGCTATTCGCGATTTGCAGTACATTGGTGAACAAGTTCAATTGGACGATATTTCCACTTCGGCTATTATTCAACATGCTGCATCTTCCGAGATTGTGGTGTGGACTCGTGGTTACCGTTCTTTTGAAGCCAATTGCGACAGTTCTTCTCAACAGAATATCATTCTTCCGATCCAAATTGGCCAGGCTACTGCTTTGTATTTGGTTTTCCGTCCTGCGGTGCAACTCACTTCTCAGGAATACTACTCAAACTCGTTTTCCTGCCCATTCACGGGTCTCTCGTTCTCCAGTTCAGCGAACGCATTAACGGATTCCTCTCCTGCAAATACCGGAGGATTAGTTCTTGGAAAAGCCGGTCTTGCGCCTGATGTGGGTGGTGTATACACCATTAGTTCTACTCTGGATACTCAGAACATGGGACTTTTCTCCTACCAATTATTCAGTGGAACCAAACAGTACCCTTTGCAACCCATTCAAACAGTCAGTGAAATGTTGGTAGAACGCGAAAAGTCGACCCATTCTCTCCACAATTGGTCTTGGTGTGGTACCGAAAACATGGCTCTTACAGCATGGGATTCTACTCAGAATTCTGGCACGACTACCGGATTGAACTTTGATCCGTTCTTAGATCTTGGTTTTTTCACCACCTTTGTTCCCATCTCTGCCCTGGACGATCAAACCATTACTCAGAACCCTTACTTCTCCATTGCCGAAGTCAATGATTTAGGTGTAGCTCAATCGTCCGGTCGTATTCGTGGTATTCGTCAGTCTCCCCGTTCTACCGGGTTTGTTGGTGTTGGTACTACTTCTTTTGTCGGAGTACTCAATACGTTTGTTCCTCCCATTGGTACTTTTTTCTTAGGTTGGGATTTCGAGAGCTGGACAAACCACGATGATATTATGCGTACGGGTAAGTTTTTAGGCCAGGAACAGTTGACTATTCGGATGACCGGATGTCAGCTAATGACTGCTACCAGTACTATTCCTAATTCTGTTCAAAGTGTGGGAATGAACGTGACATGCACGGCAATTGTGCCGCACATTGTGAAACTTAGTTTCGTGCCGGGCGGACATATGTTATCGTACTATTAGATATGTAAAATTTGTATTGCAAAATATATTTATATTTTAAGCATATTTATCTCTAATCGACTGTTGTATTCGTGTTAATTGTCTGCTTAATCTCGCATTAAAATCAGTACTATTTTCTCTATACCATAATTCATTTGTTTTTGGATTGTAACCATGACCAAAATAACGTTCAGGAATTTGAGACATTTCTTCTCTCATATCGCTGTATCGATTTACATATTCCCACAATAAGTCTATGGGGAAATGGTCGGTGTTTTGATGATACTTTTTCAAATCTGCCGTATAATCATCAGAAAGCTTGTAAAAATGCTGCGTCATACGAGCCATCATGCGTTCATAGTGCTGTGCGTGCGCGGTGGCCATTTCAGTTAAATTAAATTGTAATTATTTT
>CAIUKX010000316.1 GCA_903899795.1 uncultured Flavobacteriales bacterium | reverse complement strand
GCAGTTGATGATTTCATGAAACCAGACAGAGTTGTTATTGGAACTTCGTCGAAACAGGCTGAAAAGATAATGGAGCAATTGTATAAACCTTTTGTTCGCCAAGGAAATCCAATTATTTTCATGGATGAAAAATCAGCAGAATTAACAAAATACGCAGCCAATTCATTTTTGGCAACAAAAATCACATTTATGAACGAAATCGCCAACTTCTGCGAAAAAGTTGGTGCTGATGTCGATAAAGTAAGAATTGGCATCGGTTCTGATGACAGAATCGGTAAACGATTTTTATTTCCTGGTATTGGATATGGTGGTTCTTGCTTCCCAAAAGATGTACAAGCACTTGTTAAATCCGGCACAGAATATGGTTTTTCTTTTGAAATTCTGAAGTCTGTTATCACTGTCAACGAAGATCAAAAAACGGTACTTTATCCGAAAATAAAAAATTTCTTCCGTGGTGATTTAAAAGACAAAAAAATTGCACTTTGGGGCTTAGCTTTCAAACCTGATACAGACGACATTCGCGAAGCTCCAGCTCTTTATATGATAGATGCTTTGCTTCGTGAAGGAGCTGAAATTTATGCTTATGATCCTGAAGCGATGGACAACGTTAGAACCACTATCGGTAATACAATCATTTATTGTGAAAACGAATACGATGCTTTACTAAACGCTGATGCATTATTAATCTGTACGGAATGGGGGATTTTCAGAAATCCTGACTTTGACAGAATGTCTAACATAATGAAGGACAAAGTTATTTTTGATGGAAGAAATCTATTCGATACAACAGAGATGAATAACCGAGGATTCTATTATAGTTCTATCGGTCGAAAAACAGTTTCGTCACAAGTTGAAATGGAAAAATAATGGTAAAAAGAAAACGAATACTAATAACCGGAGCAGCAGGATTTTTAGGATCTCATTTATGCGATAGATTCATCAAAGAAGATTATCACGTTATCGCAATGGATAATTTGATTACAGGGAGGCTAAAAAATATCGAGCATCTTTTTCCTTTAGAAAATTTCGAGTTCTATAACCATGATGTTTCAAAATTTATTCATGTTGCCGGTGACTTGGACTATATTCTTCATTTCGCCTCTCCTGCAAGCCCTATCGACTATCTAAAAATTCCCATTCAAACATTAAAAGTGGGTTCATTGGGAATTCATAACTGTCTTGGTTTGGCAAAAGCAAAAGGTGCAAGAATCTTAATTGCTTCAACTTCTGAAATTTATGGAGACCCTACAGTTCATCCTCAACCTGAAGAATATTGGGGAAATGTAAATCCGGTTGGACCAAGAGGAGTTTACGATGAAGCGAAAAGATTTCAGGAAGCTATCACAATGGCATATCATACTTTTCATGGAATTGAAACTCGAATCGTGAGAATTTTTAACACCTATGGTCCCCGTATGCGTTTGAATGACGGACGAGTTCTACCTGCATTTATCGGGCAAGCTCTTAGGGGCGAGGACATAACGATTTTCGGTGACGGTTCTCAAACGAGAGCATTTTGTTACGTAGACGATCTAGTGGAAGGAATTTATAGGCTTTTACACAGTGATTATGCTTCACCTGTTAATATTGGTAATCCTGACGAAATCACAATAAAAGATTTTGCGGAGGAAATAATTAAACTGACCGGAACAAGCCAAAAAGTGGTTTATCATGACTTACCGGTAGACGATCCAAAACAGAGACAGCCTGATATTACTAAAGCAAGAAACATTTTAGGATGGGAACCAAAAGTAGGGAGAGCAGAAGGATTAAAAATAACATATGATTATTTCAAAAGCCTTTCACAAGAAGAGTTGACAAAAAAAGAACACAACGACTTTGAAAAATACATAATTCGATAATGGGATATTTTGCACACGAAACAGCGATAATTGATGAGGGTTGTATCATCGGTGAAGGAACCAAAATCTGGCATTTCTCTCATATTATGCCTGGTTGCCAATTAGGTGAAAGATGCAATATCGGACAAAACGTTGTTGTTTCTCCCGGAGTTAAACTTGGAAGAAATGTGAAAATTCAAAATAATGTATCCCTTTATACTGGAGTGGAGTGCGAAGACGACGTTTTTCTCGGTCCATCAATGGTTTTTACGAATGTTACCAATCCAAGAAGTGCCGTCAACAGACAAAGTGAATATGCAAAAACGATTGTAAGAAAGGGAGCCAGTATTGGAGCTAATGCAACAATCGTTTGTGGTCATGACATTGGTGAATATGCATTTGTGGGTGCGGGGGCTGTTGTCACGAAAACAGTTCTACCGTTTGCTTTGGTCGTTGGTAATCCAGCACGTCAAATCGGCTGGATGAGTGAATATGGTCATCGACTAGAATTCGATCAAAATGGAAAAGCGATCTGCCCTGAAAGTAAGGAATTATATCTCTTAGAGAACAATAGAGTTAAAAAAATTACTCAATGACTTTGAACAAAAATAAAATAAAATTTGCTGTTGTTGGAGCCGGACATATCGGGAAACGACATGCAGAAATGATTCGTAGAGAAAACGAAGCCGAATTAATTGCCATGGTAGACGTTCGTTCAAAAGATGAATGTGGTGTAACCGAATTTGACGTACCGTTTTTTAATTCTGTGGAAGAACTTTTGGCATCAAATCTAGATTTTGATGTCGTTAATATTTGTACACCAAATGGTTTACATGCATCACAAAGTATTACTGCTTTGGAAGCAAAAAAGCATGTTGTCTGCGAAAAACCTATGGGACTTTCCAAAGAAGAATGTGAGAAGGTGATTTTCAAATCGCTGCAAATGTCGAAAAATGTCTTTTGCGTCATGCAAAATCGATACTCACCACCTTCCAAGTGGATTAAATCAATCGTCAAAGAAGGTTTATTGGGAGATATCTATATGGTTCAATTGAACTGTTACTGGAATCGTGATGACAGATATTATAAAAAGGGGGGATGGAAAGGTACTCCAGATTTAGATGGTGGAACTTTATTTACACAATTCTCGCACTTTATAGACATCATGTACTGGTTATTTGGTGATATTGACAATATTCAAGGTCGATTTGCTGACTTCAATCATAAGGATACGACAGCATTCGAAGACTCCGGATTCGTAAGTTTTGATTTTATTAACGGAGGAATGGGATGCATCAATTATTCAACTTCAGTAGCTGATCAAAATTTGGAAAGTTCATTAACTATAATTGGAAGCAAAGGAAGTGTGAAAATTGGGGGACAATACATGAACGAAGTGGAAGTATGCAATATCAATGGATACGAAATGCCTGTATTACCAGAATCAAATCCTGCTAACGATTATGGACCGTATAAAGGTTCTGCAGCAAATCATAATTATGTTATCCAAAACGTAATTAACACTTTAAAAGGAAGAACTACTGCAACAACAAATGCTCTAGAAGGGCTTAAAGTTGTTGAAATTATTGAACGCATTTATAAAATAAGAAATGAGCAATTCAATTTATAATAAGTTAATTAACAAGGAAACAAAGTTAGCTGTAATAGGATTAGGGTATGTGGGTTTACCTATCGCTTTGGAATTCGCTCGTAAAATCAGAGTTGTTGGATTTGATATCAATCAAAACAGAATTGATTTGATGAAAAAAAACATCGATCCAAGTAATGAATTAATCGCTTCGAATTTCGAAGGATGTGACATTCTCTTTACAACATCTTTGGACGATTTAAAAGACGTTGAGTTTTTCATCGTTGCAGTACCAACTCCTATAGATAATACAAATTTACCCAATTTAAAGCCCTTATTAGGTGCTAGTTCAACAGTAGGAAAAGTCTTAAAAAAAGGGGATTATGTTGTTTTTGAATCAACGGTTTATCCTGGCTGTACAGAAGAAGATTGTATCCCCGTTTTGGAAAAAGAGTCAGGCTTAAAATTCAAAGATGATTTTAAAGTTGGTTATTCACCTGAACGTATTAATCCAGGGGACAAGGAACATACCCTTCAAAATGTGATTAAAGTAGTTTCTGGTTGTTGTGAAACTTCTTTGGACGAAATTGCCAAAACATACGAGTTGGTTGTTGACGCTGGAGTTCACAGAGCTACAACAATTAAAGTTGCAGAAGCAGCAAAAATAATTGAAAATACGCAACGTGATTTAAATATCGCTTTAATGAATGAATTGTCAATCATCTTCAATAAGATGAAAATCAATACATTTGATGTATTGGAGGCCGCTGGCACCAAATGGAATTTTTTGAAGTTCTCACCAGGATTAGTGGGTGGTCACTGCATCGGAGTTGATCCTTATTATTTGACACATAAAGCGGCACAGGTTGGATATCATTCAAAAGTCATCACAAGTGGAAGATATGTGAACGATTCAATGGGATTTTATATTGGTAAACAGACAGTTAAAAAAATTATTTCTCAGGGAAAACACATTCAGGATGCTAAAGTATTGGTAATGGGAGCGACTTTTAAAGAAGATGTTTCGGATATCAGAAACTCAAAAGTAATTGACGTTATCAATGAATTACAATCATTTCAAGTACATGTCGATGTAGTTGACCCTCATGCTTCTTCTCACGAAATGCATGAAGAATATGGTGTCGGTCTAATTGATAAACCAAGTAATGACTACGATGCTGTAATTGTTGCGGTTAATCACAAAGAATACAAGAATCTAACTGAAGCAGATTTTAAAGCTTTATTGAAAGACCAAAAAGGTGTTTTTGTGGATGTTAAAGGGATTTTTAAAGGTAAAATTCGTGATATCGAATACTGGAGTTTATAAATCGAGCTGAGTGTCAGCAATGAGTTAATAACAAAGATTAAAAATGGAATTTACAAAAAACATATTGATTACTGGCGGAGCCGGATTTATTGGGTCTCATGTTGTTCGTTTATTCGTTAATAAATACCCAAACTATAGAATTATCAATTTCGATAAACTTACTTATGCTGGAAACTTATCCAATTTGGTCGACATTGAAACGAAATCAAATTATTGTTTCGTAAAGGGTGATATCTGTTCGATTCAAGATTTATCAGATGTTTTTACAACTTATCAAATTTCAGATGTAATCCATTTGGCTGCCGAATCTCATGTGGATCGTTCCATTGAAGGACCTATGGAGTTTGTCATGACAAACGTAGTCGGAACGGTTCATCTTCTTCAAAAAGCAAAAGAAAATTGGTCAGATGGTAATCATGTTTTTCATCATGTTTCAACAGATGAAGTATACGGAAGTCTTGGTGAAGAAGGATTATTTCAAGAAACAACACCTTATGATCCACGCAGCCCCTATTCAGCATCAAAAGCTTCTTCTGATCATTTTGTAAGAGCGTATTTTCATACCTATGGTCTACCTGTTAAGATGTCAAATTGCTCCAATAATTATGGAAGTCATCATTTTCCCGAAAAATTGATTCCACTAATCATCCATAACATCGTTAACAAAATTCCTCTTCCTGTATACGGGAAAGGAGAGAATATCAGAGACTGGTTATGGGTGGAAGATCATGCAAACGCTATTGATGTCATTTTCCATCAAGGAAGGTTAGGAGAATCGTATAATGTAGGAGGATTAAACGAGTGGAAAAATATTGATTTAGTAAAATACCTTTGTAAAATACTGGACAAAAAACTCAATAGAGAAGAGGGTGAAAACGAAAAGTTAATCACTTTTGTAAAAGATAGAGCAGGCCACGATGCCCGCTACGCAATAGATGCAACAAAATTAGAAACAGAACTTGGTTGGAAACCTTCTATTCAATTTGAAGAAGGACTTGAAAAAACAGTCGATTGGTACCTCCAAAATCAAGATTGGGTTGAAAAAGTTACAAGTGGATCCTATAAAGAGTACTACGAAAGAATGTACAAATAACTAACTCATGGGATTTCTATCAAATCTATTCTCAAAAAAAACACTTCCAAATGCAGATTTATCTGTGTTAAAAGCAGATATGCATAGTCATTTGATTCCAGGAATTGACGATGGATCCAAATCGATGGATGAAACGATTGCCTTACTTTCAAAATATAAACAACTGGGATATAAGAAAGTAATCACAACACCACATGTGATGAGTGATTACTATAAAAACACACCTGAAATAATTCTCTCAGGATTGGAAGAAGTAAGATCTGAACTGAAAAGAATAAACCTTGATATTGAAATTGAAGCTGCAGCTGAGTATTATTTTGATGAAACGCTTTTTCAAACTTTAAAAGAAAATAAACTTTTGACATTTGGAGGAAATTATGCTTTAATTGAGTTTTCATTTACAACTCCACCTTCCGGGGTTGAAACACTTTTTTATGAAATGCGAATCGGAGGCTTAAAACCGATTATAGCTCACTTCGAAAGATATCAGTATTTTTTTGGATCAGTAGAACAAGCAAGAGCTTGGAGAGAAAACGGATTATTCATTCAATTAAACATCAATTCACTTTCTGGACATTACGGATTAGCTGTGAAAAAACAAGCTGAAATGCTAATTGACGCAGGATTGGTGGATTTTTTAGGTACTGACTGTCACCGTATCGACCATTTGAATCTTCTGCAGAACAACTTAAATTTGCCCTACCTCCAAAAAGTGCTTGAACTGCCTTTACTGAATTCCACACTTTAAAAGTAGATTCCGTACCCTCTTATTTTATGATTGGAAAACATTAGAGCAGGAAGTGGTACTTTCACATAATTCAATTGCTTTACAATTTTTCGCAACCATTCTTTTCGAATTGGTAATTTACTGAAATCAATATCTAACGACAATACCCATTCCCGGTGAGACTGATACATCACATGTGTCAACGGATCGATATAAAACTCCTTGCTCCCTACCAGTTTTTGATCAACACCATATCCCAAGGAAAAACACAGCCATTTCGGATATGAAGCAAGGTTAAAAAATGTAGAAGGGCTAAAACTCATCCAATAGGTTTGTCCGTTATAATCCTTCAGGAAACGCTCTGAATTCGAAGCCCCTAATACAGATGGTCGAATACTCGCATATGGAGTTGTGTGGTATGAAAATTTGAAAAGAAAGCGTTGCTCATTCCATACAAATTCCTGAGAAGCAAAAGACAAAACACCAAGCGTATTAGCCGCCATATCACTCCATGAAAATCCCCAAGTTGAACTTTTTCCATCCATAATTTCAAGAGTGGTCTGGTAAGCTAATCCAATGGATGATCCCAAAATAATTGCTTTACGCCTACTCACACCTGACCACCTGTAGAAGCCATATGTTAAACCTGTCAATTTATTTGCTGTATGGAGATGACCAATTTTGTCCATTTGTAACCACTCGTGTGAATCATTAAAAAAATGAAATTTCGAAATGGAATCTTTTGAATACCAAGCTCCATACACAGCTGTCGTGCCAGCAACCCAAGCTGTCGCAATTGCTGAAGTTGTAGCAATTACTCTGGGTTTATTGATTGTATCCGAATTGTGAAAGAAAGAACTTTGCGCATTGGTTTGCACAAGCAACAACAGAAAGGAAAATATTAAAAACCACTTTTTCATTGACATTCATCAGACAAATCAAAAGTACATTATAATAAGTTAGAAGATTCCATCGTTTAGAAAAATAAAAGTCAATTGTAATGCATCTAGGATTAAATACTATATTTAACCTTAGTAAGGTTTTGAATTGCATGATTAAAACCACTGATCAAATTCAGAAAATAATATACATAATAATAGAATGAATACATCAAAAAAAGATTGGACGGAAATCAAAACAAACGACAGTTGGGCAATTTTTAAGATCATGTCGGAATTTGTTGAAGGATATGAAAGAATGTCGAGAATCGGTCCATGT
>CAIUKX010000315.1 GCA_903899795.1 uncultured Flavobacteriales bacterium | reverse complement strand
GCGCAATTGCAGGAAGAAAAACTAATAACATATAATTGTGAAGTTATATCCCTCGATGAATGTGTATTTATCGAGGGTTCTATTTACTATATCTCAAAGAACTATACCGCAAATAATCCACAATAGGGATAGGTGCGAAATGTATTATGCAAATACGAAGTTTGATGCTGCGGCGATCGGGTTTGATGATCAGTTTATATACGAGGAATTGGACTTAGAACATGCCTTTCGACAATTACCAACCGAACAAATTCTCAACGATGAGGCTTTAGTTGCTTTCAAAGAGTGGCAAACAATGACGGGTAAAATCGAATATTAGTATATTTGGACATGCAGTTTACGATAGAAGGGATCATAGTTGATGTACTGAATTCACGTATTTTCAAAGGGGAAATAACGGTTGAAAATGGGATTATTTCTAGTATAAAACCCAAGGAAACTGATTCCAAAATTTATATCCTACCTGGTTTTGTTGATTCACATGTTCATGTGGAAAGCTCCATGCTGATTCCTTCTGAATTTGCGCGTTTGGCAGTTCCTCATGGTACGGTCGGGACAATTTCAGACCCACATGAAATCGGAAATGTTTTGGGAATCCATGGTGTGAAATACATGATCGAAAATGGTAAAAAAGTTCCTTTTAAATTTTATTTCGGTGCGCCATCTTGTGTTCCGGCGACATCGTTTGAAACGGCAGGTGCGGAAATAGGTGTCAATGAAGTGGATGAATTACTTCAATTACCGGAAGTAGTTTATCTGGCAGAAATGATGAATTTCCCGGGTGTCATTGCGAAAGATGAAGTCGTGATGAAAAAAATAGAATTGGCTCATCGCTATGGAAAAGTAGTAGATGGTCACGCTCCAGGATTAAGAGGTGAAAATATTCGAAACTATATCTCAGCAGGAATTACAACCGATCACGAATGCTTTACCGCTGAAGAAGCACTTGAGAAATTGCAATTAGGAATGAAAATCCTGATTCGTGAAGGAAGTGCCGCCAAAAATTTTGAGGCCTTGATCGATCTCATGCACGATCATTGGGAAAACATGATGTTCTGTTCAGATGATAAACATCCGAATGATTTGGTGGTTGGACATATCAATTTATTGGTAAAAAGAGCACTTGAAAAAGGTATCGAGATGATGAAAGTCTTGCGAGCAGCATGTGTCAATCCTGTTTTGCATTACAAAATGAATGTCGGACTTTTACAGGAAAATGATCCCGCTGATTTTATCCTTGTAAACAATCTTTCTGACTTTAACGTTTTGGCAACTTATATCGATGGCGAACAGGTTTCTGATCATGAAAAAAGTAATATTCGATCAATAAATGCGGAAATAGTCAATAATTTTGATTGTTCGCCCGTTTCAGTAGAAGCAATTCAAGTAACAAATCAGGATAAAAAAGTTAAGGTAATAACGGTTGAGGATGGACAATTAATCACAGGGCATGTGGTTACTGAAATTCCGTCTGAAAATGGTTATTTGAAAAGTGATGTTCAGCAGGATGTCTTGAAAATGGTGGTTGTCAATCGGTATCACAATGCTCCACCAGCAATAGCGTTTGTAAAAAATGTTGGATTGAAAGAAGGTGCTTTTGCTTCTAGTGTAGTTCATGATAGTCATAACATTATTGCAATCGGGACAAATGACGATGATATCATTGCCTCCATCAATTTATTGATCGAATACAAAGGCGGAGTTTGTGCAGTCAAAGGAGAAACAAAAGAAATTCTTCGTTTACCAGTTGCAGGATTGATGAGTAATAAAGACGGATATGAAATTGCCGCTCATTATGAAAAACTGGATCATCTCGTGAAATTGTGGGGAAGTACTTTACAATCGCCCTATATGACGATGTCTTTTTTGGCCCTACTGGTCATTCCCGAATTGAAATTGAGTGACAAAGGATTGTTTGATGGCGGGAAATTTGAATTTACTTCTTTGTATGTGGGCTAGATTTTTGTACATTTGGTAGAATAAAAAAATCACCACACATGAAAAAGGTCAAAAAATTATCGGCTGAGCAATTGCTCAAGATAAAGATTGGAGCCTCACGAAACAGTCAAAAGGAACAAGGATTTTTCGACGGTAGGTTCGTGCAGCGATCCATTGAAAGTAAAAAAATTTACAACAGAAAAAGAAAGGATTCATTCTCACGAGATGAATCCTTTTCTTTTATTTTGACATTTTCACCAAATCAAAAATCTCTGATTTCAGTTTCCTGAATCTTCTTTCCAATTCCTTAAATTTCATTTCTAATAATTTATGCTTTTCACGGTAATTTCCATCGTGATCCGGATTTGTTTCGAGCAAATAACCCAGATAGTTTTCATGTTGTTCAACCGCTTTTTGTAATTCCTCGAGTTCCCCACCTGTAAGAGAAACCAATGCATTTTCAATTTCTTCAATTGTTTCTCTAGCAGCGATCGGAACGGCTGTAAGGGTTTTTTCAACCACTAAAGCATAAAAAAAGGCAGTTTCGTCCCGCCAAAAAGCGATTTCGCTCAACCATTCATTGCTTTGTTCGTGAAGAACATCAAGTCCGGCGTTTAGCAACAGGACTGATTTTGGAGATGCTATCAAATTCATAATACGTCAATTTTATGAATCGAAGGTAGAAAGTCTCAAGAGCTCATTGAATGATAACGATCAAGTTAAAAGGTGATACTGATTCGAAAAAGAATTTCAGGAAATTTTAAATGCAATCAGACAAACATCATCAGTCTGATCCAATTCTCCTTTCCAGTTTTCAAAAGTCTGATCCAGAATGTCTTTTTGTTTTTCCATCGATTCGCCGGAAATATTCAGAATTAAATCGAGCAATTGTTTCGCCTTGAATTTCTTTTCGTTAGGTCCCCCGAATTGATCCTGGTAACCATCCGTAAATGTATAAACAAGATCTCCTGATTGAAGTTGAAAGGTCTGAAGTTGAAAAGGAATAGTATCGTTTTCGTGTTTACCGATCGGCATTTTATCTGCTTTCAATTCGATCATTTGCTCATTGCGAACAACCCAAACGGAATTATAAGCCGAAGCACTTCTCATTATTTTGGTTTGAAAATCAATACTGATCAAGCTCACATCCATTCCGTCTTTTCCGCTGTCTTCATCGTGATTGAGATTTTCGATCACCAATTTCCGGGTTTCGTTGAGAATTTCATCCGGATTGATAAATCCCTTAGTAACTGTTTTATCCAAACAAGAAATATTCAACATACTCATAATCGCGCCGGGAACTCCGTGACCTGTACTGTCAGCAGTCGCTAGAATGAAATGGTTGTCAGGCAGTCGGGTTGCCCAGTAAAAATCACCACTTACAACATCTTTCGGTTTGAAGATTACAAAATATTCTTTCAGATTTTCGCTTAATAGTTTGGAACTGGCGAGCAACGCACGTTGAATTCGTTCGGCATAATTGATACTGTCCTTGATTTCTTTGTGTTTTTCCTCAATCAGGAACTTTTGTTGTTCAACGATCGTTTTTTCTTTTTTCACTTCAATAGTTCGTTCCTCTACTTTTTTCTCCAGAATATCTTTTTCCTCTTTGAGTTTTTGTTCCCGCCATTTGACATAATAGACGGCACCGGTCAAACTAAGTAATATGGAAAATGATATGAACCACCAGGTTTTCTACCACGGAGGGCGAATAACAAAGCTATATTGAAATTCTTTGCTCCAGATTCCGTCACTGTTCATAGCTTTCACTCTGAACACATAATTTCCCGGAGATAAATTCCCGTAAGAAGCATGAGAAGTGGTGGACAAGGCGCTCCAATTATCATCGTTCCCTTCGAGGAGATACTTGTATTTTACAAATTTCGGCTGGTTCATAGTGATCCCTGTGAAATTGAAGGTCAGGTAGTTGTTGGAATGGTCCAGAGATAATTTTTTTGGCAATCCATACCATTTTGTTACACCGTTAAATTTGAAATTTCCAACTTTTACGCCATTACCGAGCGTAAGAATCGTATCGTTGTTGTGGAGTAATTTTGCCCAGGGAATCACTTCATTGAATAAATCGATGCTTGTCAATTCAATGTTGAGTTCGTTTTTCTTTGTTGAACATTGTTCCGGATGGAAGGCCGTTAGTTTATCATTTGTTCCGGCCCAAATGGTTCCGTCTTTCGCAATAAACATTGAATTCATATTGATGCCGATTCCCAAAAATCCATCTTCGTACAGGTAGTTTTTAAACAGGATGGATTTTTCTTGATCCTCATTTTTTTGTCGGTAATAACCATCTAGTTTTTCGTGTGACAACATGCTCAATCCGAAGCGGGTACCGATCCATAAATTTTGATCTTTGTCCTGAAGAATGTCCAAAACGACATTGTTGCACAATCCGTCTTTCTCGGTAAAATTGGTGAAGGTTTTGATGTATTTTCCATTGACTTTTTTCAAATCATAGGTTTGAATACTTTTATCGCCCTGTTCAAGTGCATCCACTCGGTTACCATCGTATTTTGTCAAACCATAATCACCTGTTCCGAACCAAATATTGCCTGCTAAATCTTCGAAAAGTACTCTGATTTCATTGCTTTTTAATCCCTCTTTTTCGGTGAATTGGATCATTTTTTCGCCATCCCACTTACAGAGTCCCCCTTCAAAATTGGCAAACCAAATAGCGCCCTGTTTATCGAGAAGTACATCTCTGACATCAATGTTCAGCAATCCCTGGTTTTGGAAGTAGTTTGAAAATGTTTTGACATATTTTCCATTTACTTTTTTAAGATCTTGATTTTCCTTTGCATCTGAGGTGCTGTTTCGAGCTTCGTCCACTCTATTGCCATCATACTTGGTAACACCACCATTACTAACGATCCAGATATTTCCCTTTTTATCTTCTATAACTTTCCAGATGTAGGGATCCGGTAAACCTTCGTTTACGGTGAAATGTGTAAAAGTTTTTCCATCAAACAGAGCGACTCCATTACCGGTTGCGATCCAGCGGTTTTTCTTACTATCGATAAAGAGACTGTGAACTTCATCATTGATTAAACCCTCATTTGTGGTCAAACTGGAAATCTTTTTGCCATCGTAGATCGAAATTCCTCCACCGTCGGTTCCGAACCAGAGATCACCATTTTCCATTTGCTGAATAGCCAAAACAGTATGCAGTGGAAGTCCTTCTTTTTGAGTAAAATGGACAAATTTGTTTCCTTCGTATTTGGATAATCCGCCCAAGGTACCAAACCATAGTCCCCCATCTCGGTTTTGATGAATTTTCCAGATGTTATTACTGCTTAAACCTTCATTTACGGTGTAATAAGTCAGTGTTTGATCTTCATATTTCACAGCTCCTTCGCGGGTTCCGATCCAGATTGCATTATTTTGATCTTCTAGAATTGAAAAAACGACATTGCTCAATAGGCCTTCTTGTTCAGTCAGTTTGAAAAAAGTATGACCATCATATTTCATCACACCTTTGTCTTCCGAACCAATCCAAATTTTCCTTTTTTTATCTTCGGTGATGTCTTTGATATTGGTGAAGCATCCTTTGCGGTGAGAATAACTGGTGATGGAATTTGCATGGAGGATGGAAATTCCTGATTCAGTTCCGATCCAGATATTTTGTTTGCTGTCTTCTTTAATAACGAGAACTTTATCGCTTACCAGTCCTTGCTTGGTTGTATACGATGTGTAACTTTTTCCATCGTATTTGATGATACCATTGCCAAAAGTTCCAAACCACATATTTCCATTTCGGTCTTCCGTAATGCACATCACGGAATTGTGCTGACCGGATTTTGCGGGTTTGAGATATGTAAAGTTTTTTCCATCGTATTTTGTGACTCCGCCACTTGATCCGATCCAAATGTTCCCCAAATGATCATTGTACAAACACCAGACAAAATTGTCGATCAAGCCTTCTTTGGTGGTGTAATGTGTAAAGTTTCTGCCATCGTATTTCGTGACGCCTCCCGCTGTTCCCGCCCAGATATTTCCCTTTTTGTCCTGGATAACGGATTGCACGTTGTTGTGTTTCAATCCTTGTAATTTGCGGAAAGTTGAGAAATTCTGGGGATTCTGATCCCTGATAAAAGCATCTTTTACCATTAATACTTCCCCGTTTCCAGCTACGTACTGACTGTCGGCCGCATCAAATTTTTTAGGCAATGGAAATTGAGCTGTCCCCATCGTTACACGCTCAGGATTCAAGAGGTGTAAAACCGGTAATTCTCCTATTTTTTTGATGTTTGTATTGGTCGGCGTGGAGCTTAAATTTTTTAGAGAAGTTTTGATCAGTTTTTTTTCATCGATCACTATTACATCAGGAGATTTTAAACTATCCTTTGAGAGAACGATTTCTTTTGCTTCAACGACATCCAAATGAAATGAATCTATACCTTCATTCTTTTTTTCATGACATGAAAAGAGAAGGATGACTAACAGAAATATGCAGTAAGTAGATTTCATTTATGATAGTAATTACTTCAAATATAAAAGAATCCGTCCATTTTTCATCATTAGAATTCAAATAGTTTCGTCAATTTACTTTTAACCAACCGGTGATGCTCATTCTGTTTTTTGTGGTGGTTAAAACTTCATGTTCCAATTCTTTACTTTTGAAAAAGACACCTTTACCGTTGTCCGGTGAAATCGTTTGGGGACCTTGTGCCGTTTGGATACACAATTCCCCTCCGTCTTGAGTGGTCCAGTTTTCGTTGAGGTAGAAAATCATCGAATATTGCCGGCTGTCGTTGTTTTGAAATTGATCCACATGTTTTTTGTAGAAAGTTCCCGCTTCGTATAAGGTATAGTGAAACTCATAACCTGTAATTCCGGTGTAACAGGTTCGGTTCAAAAACAAAACGAAAGCATCTACCAAATCGAAAAAGGCATCTTCGTGTTCGTTGTGGTGCTTACGGTCCAGCCAGAAAATCTTATCCCCCCGCACCGGAATATCGCTGTTGATCGTTGCTTTTTTACCTGTTCCGGCAAGAAGCAAACGTTCTTCGGTCATGAGCAAACGTAAATTATTTTTCAATTGGGTGCTGAGCAAATCACTGATAAAATGTTCTGCAATTCCAACCTTATCTGCAATGTAGCTGTTGATCAAAGTATCAAATGTATTTTCCACGGGTTGTGTTTTACAATTGACAGATTGTCAAGAGGTTTGGTAAGGTAGTGATAATAAAGTTGTAACCTTTTGAATCTTTTCCGTTTTAGATGGGTTGAAAGAATTTTCTATCTTTATCTCGCTTGACAGACATACCTTATGAAATCAACGTTTCTATTCTTTTTTCTGTTTTTCCTTGTTTTCAAGGGGTTTTCTCAAATTTCTCATAGCGATAAAAGGAAATTACACCAGATTGTAGGTAAAGATTTCATCGAACTCACACCACAAAAGTCTTATCCTTACACGTATTTGGAAAAAGATTTCAAAGTGGATCTTTCGACTTGTACTTTAGGTGATACAGCAGGTGTTTCTTTTCACAACGAACATCTTTTGTGGCATGATTTGATCAGTTTTTACGGAAAAGAAGAAATTTTTAAACTGGCAAAGCCGACTTATGTTACGGTTGAAGACTACCTGACTTTTCAAAGCTATGTTCGAGATTCGATTGCGAGGGAGAAGATTTATTTTTCAGATACAATTCTTCATGTACATGGATGTGGGCAGGAGCAAAGAATTTCGGATGAAGAAGCTATAAAGTGGCTTATTTACGATTCATTATCATATTACAAATCTGAAAAGGAGTGTGCCAAACCTGATATTTCAGATCGTGCTCTTTGTCATGCTTTGTTCTCTTTGAACTGGGATAAAAAATTAGACTATCACAGTTGGAAAATTATTCCATTAGTCAACGATTTGTATATACGTCTTCCTGAACGGTTTTACAGATTCAAAGATTTTGACGATAGAAAATTCAAATATCATTATACTGACGTAGGTATTTATCCATATAAGTTAAATAAGGATTCAATAATTCAATTCTATCCTTTTCAAAAAATGAATAAAAAAGCTTGTTTTGTTGATAGATCAAAGCTAATTGTAGATCAGTATATAACAATTTTGATTGATCAATATTCTTGGGCTTCTAAGTCGGAAATAGAGCGGGATGAATATTCTGTTTTGGGTCATTTATACACCAAATTATATCCTCAAACTGCAATAATAGGAATCAATAACCCACTTGCAAAAGCTTATTGTCATTGGAAGCAAGAATTGATTCAAAAGGAAATAGATCGAAAAAAACTACCTTATTATGTTCGTCTTACATTGCCAACATCAGTGGATAAAAAATTAATAAATGAATTCGAACAAATGTTTGTGATCCCAGCTAAAGAATATACCAAACAATGGCAAATTACAAATAATCAATACAATGAATTTATTGAGATTACTCGAGATTCAATTCTTCGTGAATTATTATTGAAAACAATTAATACGTATGATGAGGTTCGTCCTTTATTAAATTATCAAGAAATGTACTTTGATGAAGAGGAAAAGGAATATGCGGAATTTAATCCCTTGGAGATTGAACTTGGAAGGTCAATGTTTCCTCTGAATTATAAAACAAAATTATCATCGCTGAATAACAAAAATCAATTACTAATTGATTCAATAAAGAATACGCAATCCTATTTGAGACCAATGTTTGAATTCGAGTACATTGATTCTAAACAAAAAGCTTTAACAGGTAATTTCATTTCAATTGATGATTCTGAATCACTATATCTTGAAGGTACAGGAAAAGATTTGGATCTTAGTGATACCAATATTTTTGGACAGACAACAAACATACGCTCTTGGGAACATTATTTATCAAATCATGTTAATGTAAGACTAGAAGTAACGCTTTTGTACGAATTAAAAAAAACGCACCCCGATTCCCTGATCCAAGGAATCACTTACGAACAAGCTATTGCCTTCTATTATTGGAAATATCCTATTCACAAGGCTGGTCAGGGTGATGACTGGCAAAAATTTGTTTTACCGACAAAAGAACAATTCGAAGCAGTTCAACGTGGGGAACAGGTTGTTGTTCCAGAGAAGAAAGTTGCTTATCCAACGCCTTTGTTCAGGTATGTGGTGCATGTGTATCACAGGTGAGCAAGAACAAGTTTGCCGATTAGGTTTTTTCCTGCAAAAAAGGCAATTTTGTGTAAAATTTGAAAGATGGCCGAAGATTTAACGATTGTGGGTGAAACCAAAGAAGAAAAATACCGTGCTTTGATTCCGCAAATTCAAGCATTGGTGGAGGGTGAAACCGATGAGGTTGCCAATCTCGCCAATGTTGTTGCAGCGTTGAAAGAAGGGTTTGATTTTTTCTGGGTGGGTTTCTACCGCGTTATTGATGATATTTTGGTTTTAGGTCCGTTCCAAGGCCCTGTGGCGTGTACTCGGATTCCATTGGGTAAAGGTGTATGCGGACAAGCATGGGCGAAGGCGGAAACGCTGTTGGTTCCTGATGTCGATGCATTTCCAGGACACATTGCTTGCAGTTCCTTGTCGAAAAGTGAAATTGTTGTTCCTTTGCTGAAAAATAACAGGGTGATTGCCGTTTTGGATGTCGATAGTAAAGCATTGAACGATTTTGACGAAACGGATCAACAGTATTTAACTCAATTGTGTACATGGTTATCCGAGCGTTTATAGGAATTGGAATTCTGTTTTTCTTGCATTCATGCGCTCAAGTGGCAACGCTCACGGGTGGTGAAAAAGACAAAGTCGCTCCAAAGCCGATTGAGGAAAAAATGGAGCCCTTGAACGGAACAACCAATTTCAAAGGTTCGGAAATAAAAATTCCTTTTTCGGAATTTGTCAAGCTGGATAATCCGGCCGAAACGATGGTGATGATTCCTCCGCATGCAAAATTGAAAGCAAGTGTTCACGGTAAAACCGTTACGATCAATTGGTCGGATACGTTGCACGAAAATACAACCTACGCCATTTACCTCAATGAAACCGTTAAAGATATTACGGAAGGAAACGATTCGCTCATGCAGATTGTTTTTTCAACTGGAAACACCATTGATTCTTTGTCGTATCAGGTGAAAGTAATAGATGCTTTTACCAGTGAACCAATCAAAAATTGTCTCGTTGGTTTGTATACCGGGGAAACGGATTCGATAAAACCGACTTACTTCGTGAAAACCGCTGCTGACGGGAAAGCAAAATTCAAATATCTGAAATCCGGCAGTTACACATTGTTGGCGTTTGACGATAAAAGCAAGGACATGTTTTTGCAGCCGGGCGAACGTTTGGCTTTCAGAAAAGATTTACTGCAGATGGACAGCAGTATCGTTGATACAATTCCCTTGAGACTCTATACACCAAAAGAAAAAGAACGACTCAGAAGTTTTGTTTTCAAGCCTCCGGGAAGTTTTTTGGTGGGAGCAAATGCTTCCTTGAAAAATGCAGATTTGATTTTTAATCAAGAGACGGTTTTAACCATGGAATACGACTACATCACTGATGATTCATTGGTGATCTATAAAAATCCAGGTGATAGTTCTAACATGGAATTAATCGCAACAACCAAAGCATTTACCGACACCATTTCTCTACGGATTCAAAACAAAGAACGCGGCGGGAAATTAACCTATTCGTCCAATTTAACAGATCAATTTTTGTTACCGAAAGACACATTGGTTTTGTATTTTACCGATTTGGTTACCTCCGTCAATACCAATTTGATGCAATTGATCAACAAGGAAGATTCTACGGCAATTGAATTGAAAAAAGTAACGGTCGATAGAAACAGGGTTTATTTTGTTTTTGACAAGAAGAACTTGAAGTTGGCAGAATTACTGATTTTACCCAAAGGGGTGATCACCAACCTTTCGACATTGAACGATTCACTAAAAGTTCCCATCAAATTAAAAGAGGAAAGTGATTACGGATCCATCAAATTGGATGTCAGCGGTTATTCAACGCCGATTATTGTAGATGTGTTAATGAATGGAAAAACCGTTCGTTCACTACCGTTCCAAGGAACAAAAACCGTTCTTTTAGAAACATTATTGCCAAATGATTATACCTTTCGGGTGATTTTGGACGACAATAAAAACGGACGCTGGGACATCGGTGAAAGAACTTCAAACACGTATCCCGAATTGATACACACTTTTTCGCAACCGACGAAAGTCAGGGCTAATTGGGAAATCGAAGTGAAGTTAGCTCCGACAAATTAAGCTTTGATGACTGCGCAACCATCGACAGACGAAACAAACATCCGGAAAGCCTTCAGTTGGTGGAAAATCTGGATTGCCGTCATCTTTGGATTGGTTATCGCTTCCTGGATGATGTACCGGAGTTTGTCGCAGCAGCAATTCATCAAAGTAGAGCAGGGACAAGGAGATTATAGCTGGAAGGATCAGAATAAGGACAAAATTGTCAATCTTCAGGAAGCCAAAGAATTTGTCAAACAACAACACAGCGATTACAAAATTGAAACAATTTCACAGACCTTAAAAGCGATCAACTGGACGAAAGAATCACTTTTTTGGGTGATCATGGCTGTTCTTTGCATGATCGGAAGAGATCTTTTCTACATGATTCGGATTAGAGTTTTAACCAAGAAAGCGCTGAATTGGAGAAAAAGCTTTAATGTGATCATGCTTTGGGAATTTGCTTCCGCGCTTTCTCCCGGAGTGATGAGTGGTGCCGCTGTCGCAATGTTTATTTTGAACCGGGAAAAAATTCCTTTGGGACGATCAACAGCAATTGTCATTATTACTGCTTTTATGGACAATTTATTTTACGTGGTGATGGTTCCGCTCGTATTGCTGTTCATCAATCAGGACTATTTATTTTCCATTCATACGCAAAGTTCATTGGGTGTTCAATGGGCTTTTTGGATTGCGTTCAGTATCATTTGTGCCATTTGTTTGTTCTTGTTTTCGACCATTTTCCTTTTTCCGAAATTGGCTTCTTACGTGTTGGGAGGAGTTTTCAGTCTTCCTTTTTTGAGGAAGTGGAAGGAGAGTGCAGCGAAAACCAGTTTGGAAATTGAAATCGCTTCAAAAGAATTGAAGCAGGAATCATGGAGCTTTTGGATCAAAGCATTTGGATCGACATTCGCAAGCTGGACTTCCCGATATTTGGTAATCAATTGCATTTTGAATGCCTTTATTGGTTTGAACCTGATTCAAAACGTAGAAGTATTCGGAAAACAATTTGTGTTATGGCTCTTCATGCGAATGAGTCCTACACCCGGAGGAAGTGGTGTTGCCGAATATGCTTTCGGCGAATTGTTGTCGACTTTTTCTGGTTCAGCAATCTTGATCGCAGGACTGGCGATTTTGTGGCGTTTGATTTCCTATTTCCCGTATTTGTTTATCGGTGCGATTTTGTTGCCTAAATGGTTACGAAAATCGTAGGGGAGGATCGAGATCCTCCCGTTTATTTCCCATATAAAATATCACCCCTCGTTTGATCCATCGGTTCAAAACCACATGGATTAACATAATTTAAAAAATAATCAATCATCGATCATTTAATTTCAATCGTCAAAGCGTATTTTTGTATAAAATAAAAGTTAAACATTAAAATTTAAGATATGTATCCTCCAGAATTAGTACAACCGATGAAAGAAGATCTGACGAAAGTTGGATTCGAGCAATTGTTAAACCCTGCTCAGGTTGATGAGACGATCAAAAATGCAAACGGAACCTTATTGGTAGTTGTAAATTCTGTATGCGGATGTGCTGCAGGAAATATGCGTCCGGGTGTAAAATTATCATTGAACAACGATAAAAAACCAACGCATTTGACGACAGTATTCGCGGGAGTGGACACAGAAGCGGTGGCTCAGGCACGTAAATATTTTTTACCGTATCCTCCGTCTTCACCGTCGATTGCGTTGTTCAAAGATGGTAAATTGGTTCACTTTTTAGAGCGTCACCACATTGAAGGTGGTTCAGCGCAAATGATCGCAGACAACTTGTCAGAAGCATATAAAGAATTCTGTTAATCTAGAACAAGACTGAAAAACAAAAAGCCCTTAACGATTATCGTTAAGGGTTTTTTTATGATGAGTTGATTAATTATTGTTTTGCAGGTTCAGATTTTTTGAACAGTTTATTGAAATTTTCAAAGATCACGTATACTTGAAGAATGTTATTTTTCTCAATTTTATGTCCGGTTTCAGTAATTACGCCTGTAGTTGCATTAGCTGAACTAGAGAATGTATTTTTGTAGATTGCGGAGTAACCCATTTCGAAACGCATTGGAAAGTTCCAGTTAGGTTTATAACCTAACAAGACGAACGATCTGTTTTGATCAAAAAGTTTATCATTAGCTGTATTTTTTCCACAACCTAAGAATAATTCGTTCCAAGCTGTCAAATAGAATGTATTTGCTTCTAATGTTTTGTGATTCAATGGAATGATTGCTCTAACAAAATAACGCATTCTCATTTTTCTATTTGGATCCATAAAATCCATTCCATACGAATAATCCGTAAATTCGGGTTTGTCAGTTGTTACTTTGTTACCAATGTATCGGAACTCATAACGGTAACGTTGATCGATGATCACACGATTAAAGATTTTACTTGTTAATGTAAGTTGAGGACAAATTCTGAATTCAGGTAATACATATCTTTTTCCTCCACCTTCAACTGTTCCGGTATATGTTTCCCAAAAACCAAGTGGGGACAATGAAAAACGGACGTTTTCATTCATTTGGTAATGAATCCAAGGACGGTATACATGTTGAAAGTTGTTTTTGAACATGTTAGAAGAATATCCTGCTTTTGATCGTGCATCTGCAGGATCCGAAGTTCTTCTGTATTGAAAATCCATTTGCCATCTCCATTTGTCTTTAATTACTCCATTAAAGACCGTTTCAGTCCAAAAAGAATTCCTTCTTACAATTTCTCTGTGATCTGTCGTTTGTGCTGAAGACCCAAACACATTCAAGACTAACATCAATACTACTAAAACAACATTAATTTTTTTCATGACCTTTTGTAATTTTTTTGCAAAGCTAAACCGAATTAATGCTGGGTTAATAAGAAATTAACAAACGTAATATTTTATTAATATTCTTAACATATAATTAATATTGAGCAGAAAAAGCGTCAATTTTCTTAACATTGGAATGAAATTTCTGTTTTCACAGAAAGGATTTAGGAGTCAGTTTTTAACTTTTGTTAACATTGAGTTAACATTAAAAATAGCTTAATTACCATGTCAACAGAGGAGTAGATAGAAAGAGGGTTTCGGATTCATAGGTGTAGAATGTAAAATTATCATTACGTTAATAAACAAAGGGGTTCTCGTAAGTGAATTGAATATGGGTTACATTTGCGGCGTATTTATAACTGATTAGAAATAATAATTATGGCTTCAAAACTTCTAAAATTCTTTTTACCAAAAGACAGAGTGTTTTTTACACTTTTTGAAAACGCAAGTTCAAACCTCGAGTTGATCGCAACAAAATTGGTTCAATGTGTCAATGAATCAGATTACAATAAAAGAGCATCGATCATTAAAGATATGGAAGATTTGGAGCATAAAAATGACGTTCTGACGCATCAGATATTCCTGGAATTGGGACAAAATTTCATCACTCCATTTGACAGAGAAGATATTCACAGTTTGGCTACTGCTTTGGATGATATCGCAGATTATATTTATGCAACAGGAAAGAAAATCAATATGTACAAAATTGATCCTTCCGATAATGCGATTTTGAAAATGGCTGATGCGATCAAAGAATCGGTATTGGCTGTGAACAGTGCAGTTGTGGAATTGAGAAACTTGAAAAATACACAGAAAGTAATGGGTTGTATTATCAAAATCAACAGCATTGAAAACCAGGCGGATGATATTTTCGATTTGGGAATTGAAAAATTATTCGATACTGAAAATGATATTAAAACATTGATCAAGAAAAGAGAAATCTACAAATTAATGGAGATTGTAACTGATAAATGTGAGGATGCAGGAAACGTGATGGAATCCATCATCGTTAAATACGCATAACTTCTTTTTTCTTAATTAACTCGATTTGATATGTTTACATTATTAATAGTCGTAATTGTAATTGCTTTACTCTTTGATTTGGTAAACGGTTTTCACGATGCGGCCAATTCAATAGCAACGGTTGTAGCAACAAAAGTGTTGTCTCCGTTTCAAGCGGTAGTTTGGGCTGCAGGATTTAACGTGCTTGCTTTTTGGATTTTTGACATGAGTGTTGGAAATACGGTTGCAAAAACGGTGGATAGCAGCGTTATCGATTTATGGGTAATTCTAGCTGGTTTATTGGCTGCAACTGCCTGGAACTTGTTTACCTGGTGGTTAGGGATTCCTTCTTCATCTTCGCATACCTTAATCGGTGGTTTTGCAGGAGCAGCCATTGCCCACGCAGGATTCGATGTAGTACAGATGAAAGAAATTCTTCCGGTAATTTTGTTCATTTTCTTAGCTCCTTTTATTGGAGGCGCTATAGCCTTTGTCATTGCCATAGTGACGATGAGCAGAAAGATTTTCCTGAAACTTTTTATTATTTTATTGGGTTCTTCAGGTGTGGTTTACCTTATGGATTATATGGTTGAATACATGGATATGAAACCGGTGATGATGTACATTGTAATAGCAATGTTATTAATTTTCATTCTGGCGTACTTGTACTATATCATTTTCCATGGGAAAAAGCAAACGGCTTTGAAAGAGTCGAACATGTACAAACGACTTCAGTTACTTTCTTCCGCGGCATTCTCATTGGGTCACGGTGGAGCCGATTCTCAAAAAGTAATGGGGATCATTTGTGCAGCTTTGATGGTATATGGAAATTTAGCTAGAGAAGGTAAAGTAAAAGATCCTATAGGTGAAAATTTTAAGATTTCCGAATTGATGCAGATCGAATACACGAATGAGGAAGGGAAATTGAAAAAATTCAAACCTGAGTTTGGTGTAGCGGATAGTGTAACCTATTATGCAGATGGTGATGAAATCATTGATCTGAAATCGCACGAAGTAATTTTTTCTGAGGAAAAACCGAACAAAGAATATTCGAACTCTGTAGTTCTGAACGATTTTACAAAAGCGGAAGATGGACTAGAAAAATTGCATGTATACACCAAAGGAAAAGATATTTATGATGCTGCAAACGATGAGTTAGTTTTCAAAGACAAGGAGTTGCAGGCTGATTATTCAAAAGCAGCTATGTTTTCCGCTTATGTTGGAGATAGTGGTGAATTAAAGGATGGTTATAAAATCAAAACAAAAGTAAATTCGGATACGATGCCTTTTTGGATTGCATTTGGATGTTATTTGATGATTGGGATCGGAACCTTGTTCGGAGGTTGGAAAATCGTAAAAACCATGGGATCGAAAATCACCAAAGTAACGCCGCTCGAAGGTGTTTGCGCGGAAACGGCAGGTGCTTTGACATTGTTTACCGTAAGTCAAATGGGAATTCCGGTTTCAACTACACATACCATTACCGGTTCGATTATTGGTGTCGGCGCAACAAAACGTTTGAGTGCTGTACGTTGGGGTGTAACAATCGGTTTGCTTTGGGCATGGGTATTGACTATTCCTGTCAGCGCGATTTTAGCTGCAATAATGTATTACATCATTTGCTTGTTTAAATAAGCAACTGGAAATAGTAAATGAATTGAATGTTGGATCGTGATTATCATGGTCCAACATTTTTTTTGGAGGTTAGTTCGTTTTTTATAACCGAGAATTTCAAGAGGTAAAGTTGGACGATAAATGGCTGAATTTATACAAACGCAAGTCAATGTTTTTGACAGAGATAAGCTATAAGGTAAACATAGTTGTAATAGGGAGTAGATATTCAGTTACCCTAGTTGAACCCTGGTCGAACCCTGGTTGAACTCATTTTAATTTTTTTGTTTCGGGAAAAGATAGATTTTCTAGTTAACGTTAAATTAAAGAAAAATTTTGTGATGTAATAAATTATTGATTCAATCAAAATTCAACATTAATTTATCTCTTCGTCGAGAAAAACAATTTCATCAAATCACTGCATTCTTTTTCCATGATGCCATTGGTGACCAATGTTTTCGGATGGTATAAGTCGTTTTGGAAACGTCCTGCTCCGCGTTTTTCATCCCTGGCTGCGAAAATAATTTTATCGATTTGTGACCAGTACAGTGCTCCTGCGCACATCACGCAAGGCTCAAGCGTAATATACATCGTGCATCCTGTGAGGTATTTTCCACCGAGGTATTCCGCCGCTGCCGTTATAGCTTGAATTTCGGCATGAGCCGTTACATCGTTCAGTTTTTCGGTAAAATTATGTGATCGGGCAATGACCTGATTATTGGCAACAACAACCGCACCCACAGGTATTTCACCCAAAGCAAAAGCCTTTTGAGCTTCCAGATAGGCTTGTCGCATAAAATATTCGTCGTTGTATGGAGTAATCATAAGCCCAAAAATAAGGAATATTCTATCCTAAATTTTTAAGATGTGCCATTTTCTATTCAAAATTATTCTTAACTTCAATAATTAAACATTCAAAATTCAAAATCAAACATTATCAAATCATGTTAGAAAAAGTTAACCTAGACAAAGTTTTATTTTTAGACATTGAAACCGCCCCTCAAACCTATCTGTTTCAGGATTTGGACGAAACGAAACGTTCGCTTTTTGAAGCCAAAACACGATTCATGCAAAACGATGAAAAATCCTTCGAAATGCTGTATGGAGAACGTGGAAGTATTTATGCTGAATTCGGGAAAATCATCTGTATTTCGGTTGGAATTATTCACCAGTCGGCTGTAGGAGAAAAACAGATTCGGATGAAATCGTATTACCACGATGACGAGGAAACGTTACTTCGTCAGTTTGCTAAATTATTGGATGAACGTTACAATACTCCCTATCATATTTTATGTGGGCACAATGCCAAAGAGTTCGATTTTCCATATATCTGCCGCCGTATGTTGGTGAACGGAATCAAATTGCCGGCGACACTTGATATTGCAGGTAAAAAGCCCTGGGAGATTCCACATCTGGATACGATGGAACTCTGGAAATTCGGCGACTTCAAAGCTTATACTTCTTTGCCTTTGTTATGTAATATTTTCAATATCCCAACACCGAAAGATGATATTTCAGGAGCAGATGTAGCACGGGTATACTACGAAGAAAATGATTTGGAGCGAATAAAAATTTACTGTGAAAAAGATGTCGTAGCCTTGATTCAGGTTTTCCTGCGAATGAAAGGTGATGCGTTGGTGGACGAAGGGAATGTACAGTATTCATAGGTTTAATAGGAGAAAAATCACACATAGTTAAACTATATAAGGCATATAAGGTTTTGTGATATTAGATGTTTGATACCTGGTGAAGAGAAAACCAAATAAATAATAAGTGTAATCTTGAATGCTATTATGTCTTTTCGGAGATCGCTCATCATCAACCATGAATTATTTTTTTGAATTTTATAGAAAAAAATGACCTTTTTAATTAAATTAAGGTAATAATCATCTTAAAAGAATCATACAAAGGAAAGTTTAAAAGATCTGATTTACAAAGTAAATGGTGCTGCAATCGAAGTTCATAAACAGTTAGGAGCAGGCTTGTTAGAAAGTGTTTATCACAAATGTTTGAAATACGAATTAAAAAGCCGAGGGATTAATTGTAAGTCTGAATGTCTAGTACCCCTAAAATGTAAAGAAGTAAATTTAGATACTGAGTTAAGAGTTGACTTAATTGTCGAAGATTCATTAGTTGTAGAATTAAAAGCTGTAGAAAAAGTTCATCCGGTTCATGAAGCACAAATTTTGACTTATATGAAATTGCTAAATATTCCAATTGGGTTAATGCTGAACTTCAATTGTACTAATCTATTCAAAGAAGGACAAAAAACATTTGTAAATGATCTGTACAGAAAATTAGAATAATAAAACTTATTTCCCCTCCTCTAAATCAAAAATGTCTTATCTGCCTTATATGTTTCCCCATCTACATATCAAGCATCCAACATTATCTTATATGCCTTATATGGTGTCACCTCAACATCCTGCATCACCCGTAAATACTAAGTTTTCAATCATTTCATAACCTCTAGGTTAAAATAAGGTTAATAATTGGAAGCCTAAGCAATAATAAACATCAAAAATATATCAATGAATTGCAATCAGATGTAATGTAAAATAGATTTTCTGCTTTGTATCTAATCAACGTGATCACTGAGATCATTTCAAAGAATCGAATCATTCGTGTTAGATTCAAATCTAGGGGGAATTGATGCCCCCTTTAATTTCTTACCTAACCACAAAAATTATTTCGCAATGTAATGTTTTTTATTGTACAATACAATCATATTGTTTTGATCTCTTCAATCAAAGATTTTTTGTCTTGATCAAAGTAATTCTTTAGTAAATATCCTGTCAAATACTCACGATATTCGTTACGAGAAATTTTCGGCAGACCAAGCACTAACCATGTGAATAGGAGATTTACCATTAATTTTTGCACCACAAATTGTTTTCCCATCTATCGAAATAATATCATCATTTGTTGCAATAATTAAAGATTTTATCCAATTTTTAAAACAATTTTCAAAATACCAATTTTTTATTTGGTTGTTTCAGTATTAAAATTTTGAAACAATTGTTTTTTGTTTTCATAGTAGTAATAAATAAATTGAGTCATCGCAAGTTTACCACTAATTTCCAATAGTCGCAATAACTAGCCTGTCAAAGAGTTTTCCTCCAAAATATCTTCGATTAAGCTTATAGCAAAATTCATTTAAATAAGATTGTAAGTACTTCCCTTTTATCAT
>CAIUKX010000314.1 GCA_903899795.1 uncultured Flavobacteriales bacterium | reverse complement strand
ACCGTTCGAAGCATGGATAATTGTAAAGATGCTACACGATACGGAAGCAATTATACACTGATCTATTCTCACAAAGGAAGAACAGTCTTGTCGATTGCGAATTGGACAAACATGAAAAGTGTCAATCTATTTGCTGAACATTTATTGTGCCTCACAGGCTACGGACAAAATGGAGATGGAAGTACCGAAAATTCTATTAATCAACTGGAGAAATACTGGAAACAAAAATTTGACTTTACAGGATTATACATCAAAGATGGCAGTGGTTTATCACGCTCTAATGCTATAAGTTCCAAACACTTCTGTAACTTACTTTCTGAAATGTACAAATCAAAAAATTACAATGCTTTTCTTTCGACTTTACCACTTTCCGGCTGTACAGGAACACTTTCTGGTGTCTGCAAAAATCAGCAGGGACATGGAAAAATAAGGGCAAAGAGCGGAACAATGAGCCGCATAAAATCATACTCCGGCTATGTTGATTCAGACTCAGGTAAAAAAATTGCTTTTGCTTTCATCGTCAACAACTTTAATTGTTCTTCTTCCGTAGTCGTAGATGAAATGGAAAAGGTTTTTAACGCGATGTCTGTGCATTAGAAATAAGACTTAAAGATTAAAGACATGAGACTCAAGATTAGTAAATCTAATGAGGTAGTCAGTTGGATAAATAATACTGTCAAATTGGGGAAATATTCTTTTCAGGATTTACCTAAATTTAGTCTAATGTCTTGTATCTTTGAGCATAGCGGTCTTTTGTCTAAAATATAATGACTAAAAACAAACAATAAAATGGCACTAATACTAGCTTGCAGAGGAATGGAACCAAAAATGGGTAACGATTGTTTCCTGGCTGAGAATTCGACAATTGTTGGAGATGTGATCATGGGTGATCAATGTTCGGTATGGTTCAACGCCGTTATCCGCGGAGATGTCAATTCCATTCGGATGGGAAATAAAGTCAATGTGCAGGATGGAGCAGTCATTCACTGTACTTACGAAAAGACGAAAGTAAACCTTGGTAATAACGTCTCGATCGGACACAATGCACTTGTACATGGTTGTACAGTGGAAGATAATGTCTTGATCGGAATGGGAGCCATTGTGATGGATAATTGCTACATTGAATCCAATTGCATTATCGCAGCAGGTGCAGTACTTTTGGAAGGAACTCGTGCCGAAGGCGGAAGCATCTATGCGGGAGTTCCGGCAAAAAAAGTGAAAAATTTAAGCAAAGAATTATTCGAGGGCGAGGTTCAACGAATCGCAAATAACTACGTAATGTACTCCAGCTGGTTTAAGAAATGAAAGATATACAGACTAAGGATGATATCCGACTACTCGTTGATACTTTCTACGGTGAAATTCTGAAAGATACACTTTTATCCCCATTTTTCAAAAACCTTGACTTTCCAAAACACCTCCCAAAAATGGTCGACTTTTGGGCTTTTGTTTTATTGGACGAAACTGGATATACTACTAATGTCACCGATAAACATTTACACATGCGACTAAAAAAAGAACATTTCGACCAATGGATTTTTCTGTTCAATAAAACGATTGACCAATTATTTAAAGGCGACAAAGCAAATCTAGCGAAAGAGAGAGCTGTTCTGATCGGTTGGACCATTGGTAGTAAAATTATATAGCGCTTATTCTTAGGACATTTAAAAGAAACTTTTATATTTGGTTAAATAATAAAATCCATGAAAAAAATT
>CAIUKX010000313.1 GCA_903899795.1 uncultured Flavobacteriales bacterium | reverse complement strand
CATAATTATTTATTTTCCGTTATAGATCTTATTTCAATGATGCACCAATTTCGTTGAATGAGGTCAAAAGAAGAAAAAGAATTATTAAAAGAATTTGGAAATAAAATTCGTTTTATTAGAGTTTCTAAAGGGTATAATCAAACAGAATTTGCCAATATCATAGGCAAAGATCAACCAAGTATTAACAGATTAGAAAATGGTAATGTTAATGCAGGATATTTATATTTACTCCAAATTGCTAAAGGATTGGATATGCCTATAAATGAATTGTTATAAGGTATTTTTAAAAGTTGTGGGGAACATGTGGGGAAATAAAAAAGCTAGATAATTGATAAACAATTATATAGCCTTGCCATTTGTGACCCCGACAGGACTCGAACCTGTATCTAAAGTTTAGGAAACTTCTATTCTATCCCTTGAACTACGGAGCCATTGTTGTATATGACGAACATTCAAAGTTACGTTAAATTCAAATCATTCTGAACAATTGATTGTTTTTTCGTATCTTTTTGATTGTTAGATTTATGTATTGTCGCAGAGGGTAAGGAGTATGTGTTGATCAAGGACAATTTGCATGTAATAAAGTTTATGGAAGAGTGTTTGGAGATTCATTTTTTGTACTACTTTTAGCGCGTATTATTGAAAATGCTCGCTATGAAGTTTATTAAATTGTTTTTATTTGTATTGTTATTTCAAAGTCAATCTTATGCTCAGGTTCAAAATTGGGTACTTGGAACGGGTTTTAATTTTGTGGATGATGATGGTAAGGCTTCCTCATTGTTCAATTTGAAAAATGGCTGGAATGGTTTACCTTTCCCATCGTCTTTTTATTGTGAAAAATATTTCAATAAAAGCTTGAGTGTTGAATTTTCTGAATCGGTAAATTCATATAAAATTGGTAATGAGATTGATCAAGTGATAATCAAACAAAATATCTTTTTCATGTCAGTTGATATGAACGCCAAATATCATTTCAATTCTTTGTACAACAAGTCACAGTGGTTGGATCCTTATATCATTGGTGGTTTGGGAATTACGATGCGCGGTAAAAATGTGGTTCCTAATCCAAACATAGGTTTCGGTGCAACTTTTTGGGTATCAAATAGATTAGGTATCAATGTACAATCTTCTGCAAAATTCAAGATAACTACTGCCGGATCGAATTATCTGCAACATGCTTTAGGAGTTAGGATCAGATTTTAATCGCCTTTAGATTAAGAAGTTCTTCCCAAACAATTTTTGCTGATTTTTCCCAGGAAAATAATTTACTTCTTTCCAATCCTTTAGCGGATAATTCAGTTCGTAAATTAGAATTGGTTGCCAATTCCCACATCTTGTCACTCATATCGTTTACATCAAAAGGGTCACAATAAAGTGCGGCTTCTCCAGCCACCTCTGGAAGTGATGTTAAATTTCCACTGAGAATCGGAATTCCGCAACTCATGGCCTCAACTAATGGAATTCCAAAACCTTCAAAGTAAGGAACAAATGCAAACACAGAAGCTGCTCCGACTACTTTTGTCAATTCATGAAGATCTAAATGTCCGGTAAAATGTACGGATGCTTTTACAGAAGAAGGAATCTCCAATTTGGAAGAGTTTTTCCACATGGATGCACCAACTATGACGAGTTCGTGAGTTGGATTTTCTGTTTTTCGATATTGAATATAGGCTTCTATAAGCCGATGTACATTCTTTCTGGGATGTAGTGCCCCGACGAATAAAAAATAAGGTTTACCGTTGGAGTAGTTACCGCGAATAATTCTAATTGCTTGTTCGCTTAAGGGCTGAAAAAGAGGAGAACAACCATTCCATGTGACTTTGATTTTATCTTCAGGGATAGAGTAAGTGGATGAAATGTCTTTTTTAGAATAGTTGGATACGGTAATTATTTTAGAAGCCTTTTGCGCAAATCGTGGGAAGAAATAGCGTAAATAAATGCGTGCAGTAAATGGCAAATCTTTTGGATAATGCTCAAAGTTAATGTCATGGATAACACCAATTTGTGGAACTTTTGACCGCAGTGAAAGGTAACCGTCCGGTGAAAAGAAAATGTCAGCTTTGTATTTTTTTAAAGCACGAAATACAGCAAATTCAAACCACAAAACAAAGAGAATCGGGTGTCGGGCTGGTGGACGAAGAACCACAGGAGTTACATTTTTCCCAAAAATAAACCGCTCATCGTAAGCTCGATCAAAAAAGAAAATGAACTCGTGTTCCGGATGTTGTTCCACCATTCGCTTCACAACTTCATAAGTATACCAGCCAAATCCCTCCATTTTTGAAGGAAGTAAAAAGCGGGTATTTACGGCGATCCGCATAAATTAATACTGCAGGATGGGATTGGATATTTTCTCAATTCCGATAGTTGTCGAAGGGCCATGACCAGTATAGACTACGGTATCGTCAGGCAGCTGAAACATCACTTTAGTGATTGAATTTTGAAGTGTTGGCAAACTCCCCCCAGGAAGATCATAACGTCCGAAACTTCCTCTGAATAGAACGTCACCATTGATCACGAATTTGTTGGCAGCATTGTAAAAGACCACATGTCCAGGAGCATGTCCGGGCGTAAATAGTACCTCTAATTCGATTTGGCCGAAGATCAATTTATCACCGTCTTGAAGTAATTTTGTTGGTTGCGGAGAAGGTTCAAATCCGGGAATCCCATACATCATAGCAGCTTTGGGTGACATTTCCATCGTAGGAATATCGAGTTCGTGTAAATAAAAATCCAGATTGAATTGACGTTGGATATAAGCATTTCCCATTACATGATCCAAATGACCGTGGGTATTGAGAAGTGCAAGAGGGGTTAAATTATTGTCTTTAATGTAGTGAAGCAATTGCTCCTTTTCGCTTTGTTCGTAACATCCCGGATCTATGATCACGCAATTTTTTTGATCGTCTATTAACAAATAGGTATTTTCCTGAAAAGGGTTGAAAGTGAAGTGTTGTACGCGAACTGCCATTTCTTTTTTTTAGATGTGTAAAGTTAGTTATTTTAGTCACTAGTTTTTGGTGATTGATCACTAGTTTTTTTAAAGTATAGATTCAGTTGATGACTATTGACTAAAAACTATTGACTCTTTCAACACTTTCACTATCTTTACACTCGTTAAAAAAGAAAAAAAAAGTCATGAAATACCTTGCATTAATAGTTGTTGGTCTTGCTTTATATAGTTGCGGTGTGAAAGTTCCTGTAACGGATGCATTGAAAACAGAATATAATTTGAATGATAAGAACATGAAAAAAGTTCAGTTCTATACATCGCAAACAATTATTTTGGAAAAGAGCGTTACCAGCGGAACACAGGGTACAGCAGGTGACGGAACGTTAGTAACAAGTAAAAGCAGCGATCAGGAAAGAGTGATTATTCCTACCAATACAAAAGGGATTTTTGAAAGTTTTGGTCCAAATGGTGAAACCATTGTTCGTTTTGAAGTAGGTCCAGGAAAAGTTTTAAAATTTGCTATTCGACCTTCGCAAGCAACTGGAAAATATTATTTGGTAGCTGATTGGAAGCAAGACAAAGGCGGTGAAATTATGTATGGAGGGGAAACCTACTATGCAACTGCTTTGAGTGGAAATGCTTATTTGATGGTTGTCTTGAAGAAATTGAACAAAACAAGACGAAAAGATCGTGTTGTGAAAGGTATGAAGGTCTAATCGGATCTAATTCAATCGCTTTGAAATAAGCTTTCTTTCTATTAATCTTTAATGCTGTCAGGTTGGAAAGTGATTGATTTCATAATAATTTAATAGTGGAATCATCTGATCTTTTCTTAAAATCTTACATATTTGTAACATGATTTTATTCAACAGAGAATTAAGCTGGCTGGCTTTTAATGCTCGTGTATTGCAAGAAGCTATGGATGTGCGTGTTCCGCTAGTGGAAAGAATGCGTTTTTTGGGAATTTATTCCAATAATATGGATGAATTCTTTAGAGTTCGGGTAGCCAACCTTCGTCGTATGATTATGGTTCACGATAAAAGAGTGGAAGGTTTTGAAGGAAATCCGAAAGAACTCTATGCTAAAATTCGGACGGTAGTTGTCACCCAGCAAAAACAATTTGAATCAGTTTATCAGGAAATTCTGAAGGAACTGGCTAACGAGGGAATTGTTCAATTAGATGAGACCATTGTCGATCAGCAACAATTGAATGAACTTTATACGTTTTTTAACATTGATCTGAAGCATGAGATCGTTCCTATTATTTTAGACCCTAAAACACCTTTTCCAAGGTTAAAAGATTACGCGATATACTTGGCGATTAAAATGGTTTCAAATGAGAAACCAAAAGATCCGCAGTTTGCATTGATTCAGGTTCCGTATGAATACCCTCGATTTTACAGGTTGGACGGTTCGGATAAAAAATATTTCATATTAATGGATGACATCATTCGAATCCACTTACCACAGATCTTTTCCATATTTCGATTTGATACGATAGAAGCACATACGTTCAAGTTTACGAGAGATGCAGAATTGAATCTTGACGATGATATCTCAGGATCATTCATTGAAAAAATCGAAAAGAGTATCAAAAACCGTAAAAAAGGAGAACCTGTTCGGTTTGTATATGATCAGCACATGCCGAAAGATATGCTCAACTATTTGGTAAAATCGCTGAACCTCAAGACAGGTATGAATATTATTCCGGGAGGAAAGTACCATAATTTTAAAGATTTTACATCCTTCCCGAATTTTGAGAGAAAGGATTTTTTATACAGTCCACGTCCGCCACACGCGCATCCTGATTTAGAAGATCAAAGAAGTTTATTGAAAGTGGTTATTCAGAAAGATGTGATGCTCCATTTCCCATACCAGCGATTTGATTACGTTGTGGATATGATTCGTGAATGCAGCGATTCAAGGCTTCCCGGTTCCTTTAAAACTGGATGTTGAATATGGATTAGGGGTGGGTAACCATCATAGCCCGCTAATTTATGTTGAAACAGATACAGCACTATATAACTTCACTTATCAGTCAACAACGCTTCAGGCAAATAGTCTTTATACCTACCGTTTCAGGGCTGAAAGCTG
>CAIUKX010000312.1 GCA_903899795.1 uncultured Flavobacteriales bacterium | reverse complement strand
TGATAATAATTTTACCTTTATAATAATTTTTATTTTTATTTCCTACTGCAGCGATGACGGCTAGTGCATGTAACAATAATTTTTACTATGCACCGGTAAACGCTAATTTTGCTTGGGTAGCTGGTGCTGCTAAAACGGCAGCTCAATTAAATGTCAGTACACAAGGATATGGTGGTACAAGCAGCAAATATTCATTGAGTATTACTGTGACGCAAAGTACAGGAGTTGTGCCAGGAGCGACAAATTCCGATATTGCGAATCAAGGATTTGATTTATTTACGGGAGGAACTGTTACACAGGATCACGATGACAATGCACGTGATAATACGCCATGGATAGGTGCTTTTGAATCGGTAACAGCATTACCAATCGAACTACTTTATTTCACAGGGATTAAAGAAGGAAAAAATAATTTATTGAAATGGGCAACTGCATCTGAATTCAATAATGATCATTTTACAATTGAAAAAACTACAAACGGTGAAGATTTTGAAACTGTAGGTGTCCTAAATGGAGCTGGTAGTTCAACACACTTAATAGAATATTATATGGACGATTATTCTGTTCAGAAAGTTGTAAATTATTATAGGTTAATTCAAACAGATTATGATGGTAAAACAACAAAAACCGATCTAATTTCAATCGATAATACAGAAACTTCAAGTTCAAAAATTGTATCCTTCAAGACCGATGTTTTGGGACAGGAAATCAATGAAATGTACAGAGGAATGGTTATAATTGTTTATACAGATGGGACATCGATTAAAGTGATTCAATAGTTTATTGGTTTCAAAAATACTTTATCTTCCTGTAACAGATGTGTATGACCTACAAGCAGAAGTAAGAAATAGTTCAGATCCGTCTACGGAATAAAAGCTTCTGAGTGCAAGAAAATCAGTGGTATTAGGTATACAAAACCTAGATAAATGAACAAATACCCTCCGTACTTTGTAAAACGTACGGAGGGTTTTGTAAAATAAGCAAAGGGTTTTGTAAAACAAGTAGAGGGTTTTGTAAAATAGACGGAGGGTTTTGTAAAACAAGCGAAGGGTATTGTAAAATAGGTGGAGGGTATTGTAAAATAGGCGGAGGGTTTTGTAAAACAAGCGGAGGGTATTGTAAAACAGGCACAGGACTTTATAAAACATACGAAGGCAACTAGAAAACCGGAATCAGGCGAGAAAAGAAACTGCATATTTTTTGGAAAACGTCGTATTTAACTAAAGTAAAAGCCCATTGTTGAATCAACGAAATCAAAGTCAAGACAATAATAGAATTAGGACTTTATCAGTGGTGATCCTGTTTATTGTTTTTCTTTACCTCGTTTTCGAATGTTTCAGTGATATCTGGTGTTGCCATTATTTTCGACATGAAATGATTGGTGCCTTCCCGTTTCCAAATTCTGGTTGCCCAAATGATGCCAATAATAAATCCGATTGAAAAAATGGAACTGCCGAAAACCAATCCAACTTCGGATGGGATTGAAAAATATACAATTGATCCTAGAAATAAACCTATCAGGGTCGGTGAAAGAACAATCTTTATCCACTGGATAATGTCAATGATGGTTTCAAATATTCTAGACATCGGTCAAAATTCCTCAACAATCTGAAAAGGTTTTATAGCTGTTACCTTCATTGTTCTCATGCGTGCGAAACGTTCATTTTTGTCATTAGTTAACAACCATTCATGGTGAGTTTCTGCAGTCATTTTTTCGTTATTGATCGTAATTCCTTTCCAGTCGAAATCTACAGTAACGGAATAAGTGTCGTCACCATTGTCTTTGATAATTAGATTTTTATGAGAATGGGTGGTGGTGATCATTCGAGCGGGAATGGTGTTGACCCAGGCTTCGAATTCGGAAAAAGTAGCAATCACCTGATCAGAACTTAAATGAAGCGAGAAAGGATCAGCTAATAATTCTTTGAATTTCGCACCTATCCCTATTGTGGATTATTTGCGGTATAGTTCTTTGAGATATAGTAAATAGAACCCTCGATAAATACACATTCATCGAGGGATATAACTTCACAATTATATGTTATTAGTTTTTCTTCCTGCAATTGCGC
>CAIUKX010000311.1 GCA_903899795.1 uncultured Flavobacteriales bacterium | reverse complement strand
TTTTAGACGTAAGACAATAGACTTGAGATTGATAAAACAAATGAGATTGGAAATAAGCCATAGGTAATGTGTTTTGGGATAACCTGGCTTTAGTCTTAAAATCTTGTGTCTTTCCGTCTTGAATCCCGAAAAAAATAAACCTGAAAAGAGCTCAAAATAACAAACTAAACCAAATTTGTCGTATTAAAGGAGGCCGAACTCTTTTCAGGAATCTGCAAGAAACTAAAAAACCAAAAAGTCAGTACAATCGTGATTTGTATCAACTCTAAATACAAGACGTCTCAAAAAGTAAAAGGTTGGGTGTGAGTTGGTTGTTTTTTTATAAAAATCAAAAAATAATTTTCTCCATTCTGTATCTATTTGATTTCGTGACATCTATAAACACAAAAAAGGGTGATTCTTTCGAATCACCCTTTTTGAAAAATCATATATTTTTAGTAAAGCTCTAATTTTAAAGCTGTACGGTAATCTTTAATTTCTTCGCGATTGATTTTATGATCCGCCTTTTTCAACAAGTTTAACAAGTATAAGAAGTTGTCTTTGTCCTCAATTTCGATCGGGTATTCATTTCCTTCCTCATCCTCCTCGTATTGACCTTGAACATCAAAAGCTTCTCTGTCTGCCAAATATTCGTAAGAAAGACGCAAAACTTTAACAACCAATGGATCTTGCTCTTTCAAAGCTGATTCTCGCAATTCTTTCAAATCGTCGATTAAGCCTTTTGCCAAGATTCCCTGTTTCTCAACTTTTTCGATAATGCTATCTAATTGTTTATTTGCTGTTGCACTTTTCATAAAAATTCAATTTTCAACTGCCAACGGATGTCGTTTGCGGTGACAAATGTAATGAACTTCAATCATATTTGGAAAGATTGCAGGAAAAAACTGCTATAAATCACGAATAAATTAACAATGAATTGTTAAATCTGTTTAGTAATGCTTGGCAAATAAGCAAAAATTCGTATCTTCGCGCCTCCAAAAGCAATTCAGAGATGTCAAAAGGAGTAAAAATATTTTCAGGTCGCGCAACCAAAACCTTAGCAAATAAGATTGCACAAAGCTATGGTGTTTCGCTTGGAAATGTAATTGTTACCGATTTTAGCGATGGTGAATTTCAACCTTCGTTTGAAGAAACGGTGCGTGGTCAGGATGTGTTTATTATCCAATCTACGATGCCTCCTGCAGATAATCTATTTGAATTGTTATTGATGATTGATGCAGCACACAGAGCTTCGGCTCGTAAAATCATCGCTGTTATTCCTTATTTCGGATTTGCTCGCCAAGACAGAAAAGACAAACCAAGAGTTGCCATTGGTGCAAAATTGGTTGCAAATATGTTAACAGCAGCCGGAGTAGATCGTATCATGACGATGGATTTACATGCAGATCAAATTCAAGGTTTTTTCGAAGTTCCAGTAGACCATTTATATGCTTCTACCATTTTCTTTCATGAAATGGAGAAATTGAACAAAGGAAACCTAATCATGGCTGCTCCAGATGCAGGTGGAACAAAAAGAGCAAATTCATATGCTAAGAAATTAGACGTTGGATTGGCGATTTGTCACAAGTCACGTAAAAAAGCAAATGAAGTAGCTGAAATGACTGTGATCGGAGATGTTGCCGGAAAAGATGTTCTCTTGGTCGATGACATGTGCGACACGGCTGGAACATTAACAAAAGCTGCTGATTTATTCATGGAAAAAGGTGCTAAAAGTGTTCGCGCTTTTTGTACACATGCTGTACTTTCGGGTCCGGCCTATGAACGAATCGAAAATTCAAGTCTGACTGAGTTGATTGTAACGGACACTATTCCGTTGAAACAACAAAGCAGCAAAATAAGAGTATTAACCGTTGCTGATTTATTCTCGGATGTAATCAAAGGAATGGTTAATAACGAATCAATAAGTTCACATTTTATAATTTCATAATACATAAACAAATGAAAATTGCACAATTGAGCGGTTCGACTAGAGCGAACGTAGGGAAAAAGGATGCTACCCTTACTAGAAATGCAGGGCAAGTACCGTGTGTACTTTATGGATCAGGTGAGCAGACTCACTTTTCTGTTAAAGTAATTGATATTGAAAGATTAATATACTCTCCGGAGGTTTTTCAATTTGAATTGGATATCGATGGTAAAAAAGCGAAAGCGGTTGTTCGTGAATTGCAACAACACCCAGTAAGAGGAACAATTCAACATGTTGATTTCCTTCAATTAGAAGATAATAAACCTGTTAAAGTTAAATTACCAGTTCGTTTGACTGGAGCTGCTCGTGGTGTAATGAGTGGAGGTAAATTAATGCAGGCATACAGATCTTTAAATGTAATTGGTCTTCCGGGAATTATTCCTGATGCCATTACATTGGAAATTACAAAATTGAAAATTGGACAATCTATCCGTGTTGGACAAGTTCAAATTCCAGGTCTTACAATTTTAGATCCCCACAGTTCTGTTGTTGTTTCAGTTCGTATGGCTCGTGGAGCTGTTAAACCGGCTGAAGATGATGATGACGAAGTTGAAGAAGAAGCGGAAGTTACTGCTGAAACAACTGAATCTGCAGAATAAGAATTTCTTATACATATTACGATCCCGGTTTGCTGTGCAGATCGGGATTTTTTATTAAAAGTAAAATTAACTTCGTTGCTGCTTTGCGGTCAAGATAAAAGACTTTTCAACTAGTCATATACAATTCCATTTATTTATTTTTCTGCCCCATATTCGGATCGGCAAATCGACGGTCGTTCAAAAATTCCCTGTCTGTCAAGGTCAAAAGAAAAGCTAAAATATCTTTCTTTTCTTCAGGGGTCAAAACACCGATTTTAGAAATCAAAGGATCTTGGTTAGTCGTGTGATTGGTCGTCGTTCCGTAATAATTCAAAACATCTTTCAATTTACTGAAGCGACCATCGTGCATATAAGGATAGGTCATTTCTATGTTGCGCAATGTCGGTACTTTGTACAAATAATTATCTTCATTTTTTCGGGTAATGGCTCCTCTGCCTATATCGTGCAAAGAACTATCCGAAATCAATCCGTTGTTTTTAAATGAATTATCTGTAAACAAAGGCTCGGTATGACAAGAAGCACATTTGGCACGAAATAATTTCAATCCGTTTTCTTCCTGAGGAGTGAACTCTGCCTTTCCGACAAGGTATTTATCGTATTTCGAATGATTGGAAATCATCAATCCTACGAATTGTGTCAAAGCCTTTAGCATTCGTTCGGAATTGATAAGAGGGTCGCTGTATGCTTTTTGAAAAAGAGGTTTGAATTTCTCACTTTTCTGTAATTTAAGAATCACTGCCTCCATCGTTTCATCCATTTCCAAAGGATTTGTGATAGGTCCTATTGGCTGCACTTCCAAATGATTGACTCCGCCATCCCACATGAAGGTATTGTTCCAAATTAAATTTTGAAGTGATGGTATGTTCCTGTTTCCCATACGTCCATAAATTCCATGACTGAGGGTATGATCGATGTGTGAAAAAGCTGCAATCCGCTGGTGACAACTACCGCAACTCACTGTACGATCTTTGGATAAAATCTCATCGTAAAAAAGTTCTCTGCCTAATAAAAAGACTTCCGGCGTCAATTTGTTGTTTTCAAATGTATAATAGGGTTTGGGGAAATTCTTCGGTAAAACAAGCTTGACATCCTTTTTCGAAATCGAATAATATGGGTCATCATTGTTCACAAAACTCAAGAACATTGCGGATACAACAAAGATACTGAAGAATATTCTCGTCCTGCTTTTCATCGCTTTTACTTCATGCTTTGAAACATATCGACATAGTTATCGGCAATAGTTGTGGCATTCAAGGCATTGTTGACCACCGGCAACTTAGTGAAGTCTATCGTCGTAGGTGTTTTCAAAAGTTCCGATACATCAGCTTTGAGGTTTACCGTAACATTCGTTTTTTTAGCAATTACCAAAGGAGTTTCAAATTTAAGAGAAATTGTCCGAATGCAATTCGACGGTTGTTTGTAACCGCCAATGTGATATTCAATGGTATGACCCGGTTCTTTCGAAACAGGAGATTTTCCTTCTAACTTCAGGAAAATATAACCGGTATTCCACGTCCAAAACATCGCATTGATCGGATCCAGTGCTCCCGATTGAGCACCACTGCAATTATGAAGGCTGTCTACACCCAACAAAAATTGAATCGAAGTGTATTCTCCTTCCGGTATTTTATCTATGAAAATACTTTTCGAAGCTGTTTTTTCTTCATCTTCCGAAATGAAAAAGTAATTCTGCAGTAAAAATTCCTTCCCGTCTTTTCGGGTCAGGCGAATATTTCCTATGTAATAATTGAGCTTCGAAATCGTGTATGCTTGTCCTAAAGAATTGGTGTACGTCGAATCATCCAGAACAAGGACTTTGTCTCCGACATAGTGATGCATTTGGAGTGTCAAACCATGATGTGCTTTTACTTCTTTTTGAGAGAATAGAAATGATGATGAAAAACAACAAAGGATTATTGTTATGCTATTATTCAACCGAATCTGAAACATTCTTTTTCCCATTGTATACTTAGACGACAATTTCTCGTGAGACCAGTGTTAAATTATCATTTTTTTGTGAAGGAGTGTCAATTTTCGATCCAAAATATTTTTGATTCGCTTTATAGATTTGGAATAATGATAATCAAGACGATGATTTATCCCTCAATTTTTCCTGAAAGAAGAATTTCGATCAATTTTCGGTTAAACAGCCTGACTCCTTGTTGGTTCAAATGTTGAGAATCGTAAAAATGAAGGTCATCGCTCAATTCAATTTTCCGATTAAAGTTGATGTATTCTCCGCATTTTTTCATTTCATCATCAAAGCTTTTTTGTCCGGAAATACTCTTGTTATAGACATCTGAAGCGGGCGTTTGAACTAATATGAGTCGGATATTTTGCTTCTTAAGTAGTTCAACGGTTTTTTTGAATGCATTCAACTGAGTCGAATTGAATTGAAAGGAAATCTTCTCAACAGATTTTGACTCTTGATTTTTTAGCTTTAGATGTACGTATCCACCCGAAACATACTGATTTCCTTTCAATCGCTTGAAATCTCCAGTGGGATTGGAAACTGAATTATTAAACATCCCAAATATCAGGGAATTATAAATGCTAATCTGATTTTGTTGTACTGCTAATTGAATCAAATCAACACCCGGTCTTTCATTCGCAACAAGATCCAAAGAAGACTCTATTCCATCGGACATGAATTGTGCCGGTGAAACTGCAAAAATCACAATCACTGGTTTAATGCGACTTACATATCGTTTCACTAGCAATTCTGTTTGCAGCAAGGATTGATTTGAAGTTCCTAAATTAAAAGTGGAGAAACCGTTTGTTTCAAAAATACGTGGATCAAAACCTCTGTAACTACGCGAATTTCCCAGAAATAAAATATCCACATTCGCTGTTTGTTTTGCTTCAAACAATCGATTTTCAGTAAACTCTTTCGACAATGATTTTGTGTGCAGATTTTTATAAAAAGCAGGTGGAACAAAACTTCCCCAAAAACAAACCAGAATAAGATAAACCGCTATTGAAAACGGAATAAATTGTAGAACTGATTTGATAAATAATTTCATTTTTTTAAACGATTAAAATTTAAAATAAACAAAAGGAACTTCACTTGGGTTCATGTACATACCGATCAGGAAAATGAGTAAAGAATAAAATGACCAGCGAAATACTTTCGGGTAATCGGCATACAAACCGGAGAGAGTATTGCTGTTTTTTCTTCCTGACCATTCGATGAAAAGGTAAAAAAGAAACAAAAAAGAAGTCATAGCTACCATTCTCATATCAGCCAATACAGGGACTTTAAATTTGAAAGTTGTAAAAAGCCGAATAAAATAATCCGCTGCTTGACTGAAATCTTCCGATCGAAAGAAAATCCAACCGATCAGAATCAACAGATATGTCAAAAGTGCCGGAATGAAAAATTTGAAAAAATTCGGTAGGTATCGAAAAATCTTCTTTCTGAAGTTGGATGTCAAATATTCGTAGGATAAGATCAAGCCATGAATCAATCCGAAAATAAGAAAATTCAACGTCGGCCCGTGCCAGATTCCGATCAACAAAAAAGTAAGTAAAATAGCCATCACAATCCCTTTCTTACCCCATTTGCTCCATTTATTTGTCAAAGGAGCCAATAAATAATCCGTGAACCACGATGAAAAAGAAATATGCCATCGCCGCCAAAAATCTGTAAAACTTACACTTAAGAAAGGAGAATTGAAATTCTTCGAAAATTCAAAACCAAATAATCGGGCGGTACCGATCGCAATATCTGAATACCCCGAAATATCGGCATATAGCTGAATGGAAAATACAACTACACCAAATAGTAATGTATTACCTTCAAGTGTGTGTGCATGTGTAAAAACGTCGTTCGCTATAGATGCACAATTATCTGCAATGACCAATTTCTTAAATAATCCCCACAAAATTTGCTTTAAACCATCGACTGCTTTGGAATAGTCAAAACTTCTTCCAGATCGAATTTGCGGAAGCATTTGTTCAGCTTTTTCAATCGGACCGGCCAATAATGAAGGAAAAAAACTTACGAAAACACCATAGTTAACGATATTTTTTTCGGGTGAAATTTTAGCCCGAGAAACGTCGATAATATAGGCTAAATTCCGAAAAGTATAAAATGAAAGTCCGATTGGAAGTATGAAATACAGAACGGAATGATTGGATGCATCACCAAATAACTGTTTCAATGAATGAATGAAGAAATCGAAATATTTAAATACAACCAAGATTCCCAAGTTGATTGAAATGGCAAGCCAAGTCCAAATCTTTTTTGTCTTTGGAACTTCAGCAGTTGAAATTTTTAGTCCTGCTACGAAATTTAACAGAATCGATCCAACCAATATCGCTGTAAAATGCCAGTTCCAATTCAAGTAAAAAGTCAAACTAGCTAGAAGGATAATTCCATTTTGGATGCCCACATTTTTAGCTTTAAAAACCCAGTATAGTGCGAACACTATGGGAAGAAAAAGAGCAAAATGGAGAGAATTAAAAAGCATCGACAGTGATTTCTTTTAACCGTGAATGGTTTCTTGTTTTCCGTAATTAGCGATTACTTTCGATTCATATTCCAACCATTCTTTCCAACGCTTATCAACATCGATTCCTTCACCATATTTTCTAGCAAAACCAATGAAAGTTGTGTAGTGACCTGCTTCACTAATCATTAAATCTCGGTAGAACTTTGCCAATTCCGGATCTTCAATGTTTTCCGAAAGTACTTTAAAGCGCTCGCAGCTTCTTGCCTCAATCATGGCTGAAAAAAGTAAACGATCTACCAAAGCGACTTCACGAGTGGCTCCTTTTTTCATGAATTGAACGAGTTCATTCACGTAAGAATCTTTTCGCTCTCTACCGAAAGTCAATCCACGTTTTAAGATCAAGGCATGCACCATTTCAAAGTGTTCAATTTCCTCTTTCGCAATCGCCAAAAGGTCGGTAACCAATTGTGGTTTCTCTGAATTATTGATGATAATTGTGATGCAATTGGTAGCTGCTTTTTGCTCGCACCAAGCGTGATCTGTTAAGATCTCTTCGATATTTGATTCTACGATATTCACCCATCGCGGATCAGTTGCAAGTTTTAATCCTAGCATAAATTCTTTTTGCAAAGATACAACCTTATGAGAATAAATCCCATAAGGTTGATCTATTTTGAATCCATATCTATGATCTTGTTATTCTTTCTCGGCGGAATCTTCCGTTTTACCTTTGTTTCCTTTCGTGTTTTTATCCGACTCACCTTTCAGCTTCGGATCCATCATTTCCATGAGTTTCAAACCTAATAAACCATCCAAGGCTGAACCTCCATTTTTATCAGAACCTCCTCCTATCAAGATATCCGGAATCAATTTGATGTGTCCTTTCGCCAATTCTTCTGTAATTTTATAACGGGTAAAGTTTTCGTTTCCTAATGCTTTTACACTTAATTCGTACGACTCAGCAGTTGATTTTCCAATTGCAAGTATTTTCTCCGCTTCGGCATTACCTGTCAATGAAATACGTTCCGCTTCGGCTGCTGCTCTCAATTTAACTGCCGATGATTCGGCTTCTGCTCTTGCTTTGGTCGCAATTGCTTCTGCCTGAGCTCTCATTTTCGTTGCCTCTGCTTCAGCACTTACAGCCAACTTCACACTTGCAGCCTCACCTTCCGATTTCTTAACCGCAGTACTTGCTGTTCTCTCTGCAATTTCAACACTTTGTTGAGCGGAAACGATTTCTTTCTGCATGTCCGCAATTGCTGTTTCTTTCTCCATCCCTTGACGGGTTTCCTGCGCTTGTTTCTGTGTATCGTACGTTACTTTTTGTTCTTCAGCAATTTTACGATCTGTCAGCGTTTTCATCAAAGATTCCGGAGGCGTAATATCACCAATCAATGTATCGACAGCATTTACGTTGTACTCATCCAATACTTTTTTGATGTGAAACTTCGCTGAATCTTGTCGTTCTTTACGGGTACTCAAGAAAGCAATTACATCACTGTCCTGCGCTGAGTTTCTAAAATAGTTACCAATGGTCGGTTCCAATACCTGAGAAACCAAATTGATCATATTTCCAAAACGTGCGATTACTTTTGGAGCCTCTGTTGTTGGTACATTGATAATTTGAGAAACATCCAGATTGAAAGGGAAACCATCTTTGGAACGAACAGTAATCGTTGATAGATTTTTATCCAAATTATGCGCCTCGCTGCTGGCATTTGCCCAGTTCAATACAAGATTAGTCGTTGGCACCAATTCCACTTTCATAATGTATTTATTGATCGGATATTTACCCGGTCCGAGTGGTTCCAACCATACACCTTTATATCCTTTCTCAACAATATTACCATGTTTAAATTCCGAACCGGTCAAATCATGCCCCTCTTGTCCAATGTACGAAATAACAACTCCAACATATCCGATTGGAATTTCAGTCATTGGTGTTTGTTCCATTTGTATAGCCCATGGATTTAAGTTGTAAGAACCTGCCAGAATAACCTGTGGCTGCAAACCTCTGTTTCCTCCGTTAAGAATAAATTTATCAAAATCCTGAAAATTGTTATGCCCTTCGACTAATTTTCCGGCAATATTTCCGGCTTCAATCGGCTGACCATCAAGTGTTGTTACAATCCCAACCATACTTTCCTGAATTCGAACCATCTCTGTGATCGAAATTTGAAAAAGCATCGTGTTGACACGATATGAACCCGCGGTAATGTAGTTGGTTTGACGTCCTCTTTGTCCGCCATTGACCAAGAACTTTTCAGCATCCTGAAAATTATCACATTCTACGCGCAGACCTAGAATATTTCCGGTAGGTATTTCCATACCGTCTTTTGCCAATACCAATCCTATTTTTCCTTCGGGAATGATTGTAAAGTTTTCGAAAGTGATTTCATACTGCCAAATCCATTTCCAGAAATAAAGTCCCGGTGCTAATGTTTTGGCTTGAAAACCTGCCTCTCCTAATGTGGCAATAATTCTACCATCGGGCAATTCCTTGTGCTCACCGAACAGCACAAATTTCTTGGTGACCAGTCCTACCTTATCTTCTGGCACGATAACCATCCCAAAGAAAAAGCGTAATACAAATTTGTAGAAAACAAGGGCTAATAGAATTAATAAAGCCCACCAATAATGTTGAAATAACTGTGCCATAATATAATGATTAATCTGGTTAATTTATACTGAAACAAATATACCATTTGTAGGAAATCAACCATTCGAAATGAATTAATTTTTTCGAAATAAATACAGAATTATTCAGCAGCTAGTTTTCAAGATTTACCTCAACATATTGACGTGACCAACGACGACATGCTGTTTTTTATTTACTTTCTCGACAAAGATTATTTTCCACGTATAAACGCCATCTTGAACCGTGACTTTTTTGTCGTCGGTACCATAGGTTCCTTTCCATCCTACATTGGCATCGTGTGATTCAAAAATAAGTTCTCCCCACCTGTCAAAAATATACATAGTATATTGCTGCGGATCATACCCTTGTGTAAATTGAGGTAAAAACTCATCATTAATACCATCGTCATTCAAGGTAAATGTATTGGGTACATAGAAATACAAAATGTCGGCAATACTGTCCAAATTCGGACAAGCTCCTGAATTGGTGATCGTCATTTGTGCCGAAGTACTTCCACACGAATTACTGATCGTCCATTCAAATACATTGTCACCTACTCCTAAATTACTAACACCAGATGTTGAATCAGAGACTGTATTGATTGATCCTGATCCGCTGATAAGTGTCCAGGTTCCTATCGAATTTCCAGGTGAATTTCCTGCTAAAATACCAGTTCCTCCACAAAAAACGCTGTCTGGACCTGTTGCAGCAGTCACAGCTGTTGTTTCAATAAAAATAACAACCTGATCAAATATACTTCCACAACCATTGGCTACTGTCCATTGAAATACATTTTGCCCTTGACCTAATCCTGTAACAGATGTCCCTGGATCTGTAGGATCAACGATACCTCCTGCTCCACTAAAGAGTGTCCAAAATCCATTTCCAACCAAAGGAGTGTTACCGGCCAAATTAGTCGTCGTACTATTCAAGCCACAAATATGTTGATCTGGCCCTGCCTGTGCAACAGTAGCTGGCTGGAATTGGGTAATGATAACCTGATCGGCAGTTGTAGCACATGAATTACTAACTGTCCATTGAAACACATTAACTCCCATTCCTAAATTTGTAATCGTAGATGTGGGCGAATTCGGACTGGTAATCGTTCCTGAACCACTGATGAGTGTCCAAAGTCCTGTTCCAATTGCTGCAGGTGTCGCAGCTAACGTTACAGTCGGACCACAAGCTACTTGATCCGGACCTGCAGCGGCTATTGTTGGAGTGGTTTCAATGGTGATAGTCATTTGATCTGAATTGGTGCTACACACATTGGATATAGTCCAAATTAATGTATTTTGACCAAGCCCCAAAGCGGTGACTGTAGTTATTGAATCCGTTGGAGTTGTTATAGTCCCGGTTCCTGAAATCAGTGTCCAAGTGGCGGCATAGCCCAAAGCATTATTTCCTGCAATATTGGCTGTTGATCCCTGACACAGTGTTTGGTCAGGTCCGACATGTGCAATTAACGGAGAAACTACAGCTGTTATTGTTACTTGGTCCGAGGTTGAGTCACATGAATTGACAATCGACCATTGGAAGACATTGGGTCCAAAACTTAATCCTGTAACAGTAGACGTCGGTGAATTTGGGTTGGTAATTGTCCCTGATCCACTGATCAATGTCCAGGTTCCAGTTCCGACTGCGGCGACATTTCCAGCCAATGTGCCATTGTTTCCACAAATCGTATCATCAGGTCCAGCATTTGCTATGGTTGGGGTCGTTTCAATGGTAATAGTCATTTGATCTGTCGAGTTACCGCACAACGAACTGATTCCCCATTGAAATACATTTGGACCAACACTTAATCCTGTAACCGTTGTAATTGAATCTGTGGCTGTTGTTATCGTTCCAGTTCCGCTAATCAATGTCCAGATTCCATTTCCAATCGTCGGTTGATTTCCTGTAAGTGTTGCATTTGTCAGACAGGTAATAATATCCGCACCTGCAACAGCAGTTGTCGGAGCATTTACCACTGTTATTGTTACAGAGTCGGAAGTTGTACCACAGGAATTAGATATCGTCCAAACCAATACATTCGCTCCTACACCTAAACCACTAACTGTGGAAAGTGGATTTGTAACATTTGCGATAACAGCTGAACCACTGAATAGTGTCCAGACACCATTTCCACTGATAGGAATGTTTCCGGCTAAGGTAGCATTTGCAGTACAAATTGCCTGATCAGGACCGGCATTGGCTGGAGTCGGTATTGTTTCAACCGTGACAGCAACCGTATCTGAAACAGTCGAACAAACATTAGCAATCGTCCAAATGAATGTATTGACACCAGCCCCCATTCCGGTTATACCAGTTGTAGGATTAGACGGACTTGTAATTGTCCCTGTTCCACTAACAAGTGACCAAGTACCCACTCCAACTACCGCAGTGTTTCCAACCAAAGTCGTGGTAGCTGCACATAAAAATTGATCCGGTCCTGCATTTGGAACTGTTGACACATCGGTAATCGTAATTAACATTGTATCAGAAATTGTATCGCAGGCATCAGTGACCGTCCACACAAATGTATTGGTACCTATGCCTAAGCCCGTGACGACGGTCGACGCGAGACTGGAATCGGCAAAAGTGCCACTTCCACCTATCACTGTCCAAACACCCGAACCATTTGGGTCTACGTTACCAGCCATTGTTGCTGAATTTCCGCAAAAAGATTGATCGGGACCGGCATTAGCGGAAAATACTATCAAAGGCACAACCACAGCAGTCATCGGATATGTTACCTCACAACCCAGTGAATCGATCAAAGTTCCGGTAGGAATGTAAGAACCCACCGCAAAAGTATGTGTAAATGACAAGGAATCATACAAAGAATCACCATCGTTCATATCCCAAACGATGGAATCAACAAATGTTAAATTCGTTGCGTTAAATTGGTATTGATGTAAACATAAATCACCAACAACAGTTGAAGTCAATGTTCCTTGCGGACCTAAAATAGTAAGATAATCCACCAGCACAGTATCGTCTGTACAACCGTATTGGTCTGTAATATTCAACGAAAGTGTATAGGTTCCCGGAAAAACGTAAGTGTTATTCGGATCCTGAAAAGCCGATGATTTTCCATCTCCAAAAACCCAGTTCCAGG
>CAIUKX010000310.1 GCA_903899795.1 uncultured Flavobacteriales bacterium | reverse complement strand
CACACACATTCCATTTGTATTTACGGATCGATTCGGTGATGAAAATGCTGATTTTGTTGGGATTAACAATATGCGTGAAGCGGAAAAACTGGTTACTAAGTTCTCTAAAAAGCCGAAAAAATTGGCAATCGTTTCACAGCATACTTCTGAAATTTCGACAATTACAGATCGAATTCAAGGTGCAGTGAAAGGTTGTAAAGAGGCAAAAATTGATTATTCGCTTGTGAATTTACCATTCGAAGAATTACAGATCAACAAGGTGATCAAAGAACTGGTTGAATCGGGTGTTGATTCATTTTTACCGTTGAACAATAAAGTGGCACTTCGAACTTTGGCATCTTTACGACAATTGGGACTTTCCATTCCTGAAAAAGTTCGGATTATTTCTTTCGACGACAGTGAGACATTCTCCTATTTTTCCCCTCCGATTTCAGCGCTTTTACAGCCTATTGATTTGATTGGTAAAGAGACTTCTCAACGAATGATGGAGCGTTTGAAAGACTCCGAAAATCCTGGTAAGCATTTAATGGTGAGCTGTTCATTTATTGAGAGAGGATCACATTGATTAGCTGAAAATTTTCATTCAATTAAATGAAGGAACTTTCCGAAAAAAAAAGAATTGAGTGGATCAAGAGAACTGTTCTGTGCTTTTTTCTTATTGGAATATTACTTTCCTTTAAATTATGGATTTCTGACAGAAACTTTCCAATGACACCATTGTTTGATTCATTGAATAGCATTAGTTCATCGGTTAATTACGTCTTGTTTTTTTGTAGTATCGGATTGATAATTTCCCTCTTTTTTATCAAAAATAGATGGCTGTATTTTTCACTGCTGATCCTTTTTGTTTTCCTGATACTTCAAGACCAAAACCGACTCCAGCCTTGGGTCTACATTTATCTTTTATTATTACTTTCTTACTTTTTATTTAAAGAAGCCAAACATCAACAGTTAAACTTCATGAGAATCATACTCATTGGAGTTTATTTCTGGAGCGGAATGCAAAAACTGAATCCGCAATTCAACGAAGTAGCTTTCAAATCCATCTTGTCCAATCTTTTTGGAATTACCGATCCTGATCTTCTTGAAAATCTGCTTCCATTTGGATACTTACTACCCGTAATAGAAACCTCTGCGGCATTACTGCTTTGTTTTCCGAAAACACGAAAATGGGGAGTCTACATTTTGATACTCATGCACCTTTTTATCCTGGTATACATCAGTCCACTGGGGATCAATTCCAATACTACTGTTTATCCTTGGAATGTGGCAATGATGCTATTCCTTTTATTGGTATTCTACTCAGACCATTCTCCGATTTTCACTGCCGTTTCGTTTGAAGATCTTAAAATCCGGATCATTACTGCTTTAGTCTGGATTCTACCCGTACTCAATTTTTTCGGGTATTGGGATCATTATCTTTCTTTTTCACTTTTCTCCGGTAAAACGGATAAATATTACATTATGATTCATACGTCAGAGGTGAGTAAAATCAATCCTGAATACTGTCAGTATTTTACTGAAATAAAAAACCTCCCCGATAAAAAATTGATAGATATAAGTGCCTGGAGCGTTAAAGAATTAAACGTCCCTTTTTATCCTGAAATGAGAACATTCCGTTCAGTCGCCAAAAGCTTTTGTTCCTTCGGAATCGAAGATGGAAAAGTTTATTTCCTGGAAATGGATCAGGAAAACAGTGATGGAAATTATGTTGAGTTCACCTGTTCAGATTTATCAAATTAAGGCATTATGCCTTTTTCAACTGAACGAATTCCCCTCCCATTATTTTATAGGTTATTCCCCTGATAGAGATGGATTCTCCTTCGAGCATACTGGCAATTTTTGTAATATCTTCTTCCATTGTGTGAACACTACCTTTTGTTTTCCAGGCTATTCGTAAATAATCGGGATGAATAAATCCGGAAGATCCGCAGACAATACTATGTACTGGCTTACTAAAATCTTTTAATAATTCGATATCTTTTACTGGGGCATAATTGTCGGCTATCATCACAATTTCTTTGAATGGTTTTGCTTTTTTCACCCCTTCCAATAAAGCTTCTATATTGTTTTCAGGGCAATCACCACCACTACCATGCGATTGTACTAATGACATCAGTGACACCAAACTTCCTAAATCTGTAGCTGGTTGATAATATATCCCTCCGGTTGAGCCAATTTTTTTATCAGAATCCCTTTTCATGTCACCATCATTGAAAAAGACGAATTGCAGGTTTTTTTCCAATTTCCAATTCATTTGATACCAAGCAGAAAGTTGGCCGGCATAGGGTGTCATGCTACCCGTTAAATCACAAACGATCAATTTATCTACCCATTTATTTCGGGTCAAAACTTTATCCACTGGTCCTATTTTTCCAACCTGTGGATTTTCAATTACTGGTCGTTTCATATCCGATTCTTTGATTCGTGCAGCTTCCAGTATTTCGCGACGATGAGCCTCTTCCGCTTCAATTTTCAAAGCCTTGCATCTTTCCTCAAACCTCTTTTTCTCTTCTGCCAATCGCTTTTCTTCCTGTTTGATTCTTTCTTCTTCCGCTTTTTTTCTTTTCAAGTATTCAACCGTCCCCATATAACTTAAATTCAGGTAACCAGAAGAGGTCCCTTTTTCATATTTTACGATTTCATTCTGGTAATTTTTTTGGTATTTAAAATTGATCGAATAGTTATCTCCTTTTGGCAGATAAAGACTAATTTTTCCAGCAGAGTTTGTCAACCCTTTGAAAGAAAGTTTTCTTTTTTCACCGCTGATGGTTACCATTTCATTTGCCAAAGGCTTATCATCCAAATCGATTATGGAAAGTACAAAAGTCATATAGCTTGTCGATTCGGGAGGTTTCACCATTGTACCTTTTTCAATATACGTTGTATCTGGAAATGTTTTCGCATATTTATCTACCACTAATCGCTCTTTTTCACTCATTGCGAATTGTTGCTCTTTCTCTGCCATGTTCGGTTCATATTCATAACCCAGGTATGCACTTCCTCCTTCAAAATCAGGTGACACGGCATTTGATTTATCGGTATAATTGGAGATTTTCACATCAAATTTTTGTTTACATGGAACGGCAAACGTTGCTTCTCCTTTGGCATCACTCAACTGCTTGTATGATTTCCCGTCCAAATAACTAATTAACTCAACCTTTTGATTGGCATACACTCCCCCTTTATTGTTGATTAATCCAATGACAATTTCGGATTGGCAATCCTGCGCTTTCAAGCTATTAATTGTCATCAACAATCCAATGACATTTATTATAAGTAAGTACCGTGTCTTCATAGGAATAATGATTTAATGTTTACTATAGGTTATTTTTGTCTCATAACGGATTACCATTAAAAAAGTAACAGGTATGATTTCTTTTTCAATACATTAACAAAAAATATTTTTATCAACAATAAACTAATTAAACAATATTTAACTATACTTTTGGTAAGCTAAATAACTAAACACTATTACTACACATGTACTACAAAAAATCTGAAATGATTTATGACGACGGGACGTATTACAAATGGAAAACCGGGGATGAACATGATAATCTGTCGATTGCTCACGGAATTGAAAACAAGGGATTAAATCGTACGGAAGGTGATGACATACCATGCAATTTTAATTATAACTCTCTCTATACACAAATAACTGGCGGTATCAATGCGCAAAAGAAAGGAAGTAAAGCCGAAATGATTGAAAGAGAAGAGAGTCCAAAGTTTTTAATTACCACAAATTACTTATTCCGTTGTGATCAAAATGATGCTTCGACCGTTGCCCGTTTTTGTGAATATAAAATAAAGCCTTATTACAATGTTTCATTTTCTCCTAAAGATGAGTTTAAGGAAAGTTTCTTTGAGGATTGGAACAATTCAGAATGGAATAAATTTTACTCGTATGTCTATCGATGTGTTAGGTATTATTTAGTAAGCGGAATACAAAGAATTCATTACGATAAAACGGAGGATAATTTTAAAGCCATATTTGGTGATGATGCCAAACTTTCAGAAATGGAAAGGATTATAGATGTAATCATAAATTACAGGAAACAAACTTCATTCACAGTCAGCGACTTTTTAAGTATTTATAATTCGCTTGAAAACCCATTAAGGAATGAAAAAATGTTCCATAGTAAAAATGCTAAAACACTTATCAATCATTTCTTATCTATGAACAAACATCTTAATTATATCTATGGACAACAAAGAACGTGGTGGAAATCTTAACTATCTGTATTCAAATACGGATAGATTACAGATAACAATACAGATAATAAATTGAAAATCAACAACTATACAGATAATACACTTATTTTAAACTTATAACATGGGAGTTGAAAAATAAGAGATATAAAAAGTAAAATATAAATAATAGTTTCGTTTTATCTGTATCACTTGTAAACATCACAAAAACAATGAATTATCTGTTTTAAATCTGTACTTTACCTGTAAAATATCTGTATTAAATCGGACACTATAAAAAAGGCAATTATTAATACATTAAGCAATGAAAAATAATAATCAAGGGTTACACAAGTACACACTTTCAGAAATCCTAAAACAGGACATCATAACAAAAGAACAGTACTTCCAAATGACAGAGGAAGATCAGCATGAACTTTTAAGAATCGCAAATCAATATCAACAAGATTTGAAAGGAACGGCTAGGGATGAACACTATAAAAAATTTTGGGAGCTAATACCAAAAGACAATCGCAGTTCTTTGTGGGAATCTAATCATGTTAGAATAATTAATTCGATACATAAAGACTTAATTGATCATGGAAGTATGCCAACTGTAACTAGATTACAGGAGCTTACAGGGATATCACGTAAAACGATATACAAACATTTAAAAGAATACAAACAATCTGAATTTTACCAAAACATTAAAGATGAGTTTCAAATGCTTCATTCACAAGTTTTAAAAGTTGTTTATCGTATGGCAATGAGGGAAGATATTCGAGCTTGTAAATTGTTCTTAGAAGTGACAGGAGATATTAATAAATCCAATATTGGAACTTATATTGATAAACAACAAAATAACTCAACCCCTATAGTTGTTCAAATAGTTCAACCACAAAATAATGAAGATTAGCAATTATCGGTATAATTCTTATAATGGAATTAACTATTCATACGAGAAATCTTTCACTTTTCCATATCCTGAATGAAAATCAATACAAGCTCTAAAAGTTCTAGTTATTTCTGTCCCCACAAAATTGTATGTATCAACCGTGTTAACAACTGTGTAATTATTTTCATCGATTTCAAATATTCGAGCAGTTCCGAAAATATGATAACTTTTATCACACCAATCCTGACTTTTAACATATTCCGTTAATATTTCATCAGCTTTACTAATTCGATCTTCTATTTTTTCACTTTTAGAAGCTTCTATTTTTTCTTGTTCAATTTCATCTTTAAATTCTGCTTGTCTTACATTGTATCTATTTATAAAGAACGATAAAACAATAATTCCAATGATAATTAAGATTCTATAATTACCCCCTTTATTAGGACAGTTTCTTGTCAAAAATAAGGTGTTTTTAGCATACATTTTTCATCTTTTCAAAACATTCATTAGGAGTTACATTTCCGATACTGGTATGTCTTCTTTCAAAGTTGTAAAATTGAATATACTTTCTGAT
>CAIUKX010000309.1 GCA_903899795.1 uncultured Flavobacteriales bacterium | reverse complement strand
TCCGGCGGTGCCAGCCGAGCCGCCGGCAGCCGCCGGTGGAATCAAAATTGTGTAGAGAGTGCCAGATGAAACAAACATGTTGGTCTTGCCGGCATACGCACCACCACCACCGCCGCCGCCTTTGGAAGTAGCCGTCTTATCGTTGGCACCACCGCCGCCGCCGCCGCCGCCCCAACATTCAACCTGTATACTCGTAACATCATATGGACAAGTCCAAGAAAACGAGCCCGCAGTTGAATAGGTCTTAACAGTTTGACCAAATCCTACTATCCAAAGAAGGGTAAAAAAAACAATAAGGAAATACCTGGTAATTTTTGTAATCGGCATTATAAAATATCTTTTTTTCAACTATAAAGTTCTTATTAAGAACACCTTATAATAAGTGCAAATTTATGTCCAATCAAACGATTTAACAAATTTATATTCAAACTTGAGCTAAACCATTCATCAAGTAACATCAAATCAGACTTATTATACTGCCATTTCAATTCTCGAAGATTAAAGTAACAATATAAATTGATATACCAAGAAATTATTTACAAAGGTATTTTTTTATGAAATAAAAATTCATTGTGAGAATCTGAATAGTCAATTAATCGCAATCAATATTCGACCAATAAAAAAGCCATTTAATATATTTCAGTTATTTATTCATCGAAAAAGCAATTACAAACATCGAGAAGTTCAATTGAAACAAAATGAAACTTTTCAGAAAATCTTTTTTACAAAATACGTTTTTTAACCTAGTGATAAAGATGCTTTTATAAATAGATATTCACCTCACGTTCCAAAGTAACGCCGAATTCTGCTTTAACCTTTTCAATAATTTCGGTTGACAAATCATAAATTTCGGCTCCAGTTGCTCCACCGTAATTTACAAGAACCAAAGCTTGTAATTTGTGAACACCATAATGCCCTTTCGTTTTTCCTTTCCAGCCAGTTTGTTCAATTAACCATCCGGCTGCTAATTTAACAGCCCCATTCTCAGCAGGATAATTGGGAACTGAATCATATTTCTGAGCTATCTTTTGATAAACAGATTGATCAACTACTGGATTTTTAAAGAAACTACCTGCGTTTCCAATCTCTTTTGGATTAGGCAATTTACTCGAGCGGATCGAAATAACAGCATTGCTAACATCTTTAACCGATGGATTGGCTATTCCCATCTTGGCTAATTCTGTATCAATTGCTCCATAAGAAGTATTCAAATTAGGCTGTTTTTTTAATCGAAAATAGACCTGAGTAATTACATACTGTCCTTTCAATTTTCTTTTAAAAACACTTTCACGGTATCCAAATTCACATTCTTTATTGGTAAACGTATGAATTTCTCCCGTTTGAATATGTAAGGCTTCTAATTTCTCGAATACATCTTTAATTTCAACTCCATAAGCCCCTATATTCTGCATAGGACTTGCTCCAACACTTCCTGGAATTAAGGATAAATTTTCGACACCGCAAAACCCTTTTTCGATGCACTTCATTACGAATTCATGCCAAATCTCTCCTGCTCCTGCAGAAACCACAACATCATCTAGATTATCTTCTACAACTTCGAATCCTTTGATTTCATTCAATAGAACCAACTCATCGATGGTATCTTTGACAAACAAAACATTACTCCCTCCTCCTAAGATTAAAATCTCTTTATCTGGTGTTTCAGTTAGAATATCTTTTAACTCATTTACGGATGAAAACCGAGCAAATTTCGAAGCTGTAGCTTCAATACCAAAAGTATTATAAGGCTTTAAACTGATGTTTTGTCTAATCATGCCTCAAAGGTAAAAAAATAAAAAGGAGAAAAAATAGTTCTTTCAGTAACAAAGCCAAATCTTGGAATAAAGAAAAATTATTCTTCACGAGGTATAACAAAAATTTTGAATCGTAGCTTAGCTGTTTTCTTTCTAGTGTTCATAGCTAATATCACAGTTCGATCCTGTTGGTAATATTTCCCTTCTGTATCAAATGTTAATTTTATCTCTCCGGTATTACCTGGCATTATAGGATCTTTTGGCAAAACAATTTTAGTGCACTTACAAGCAACTGAATATTCATCAATAATCAAAGGAGCTGCTCCTGTATTGGTAAACACAAAAACATGTTCCACAACCTCACCTTCTTTTGTCTTCGGAAATTTAATCGTAGACTCTTTTAAACTAAATTCCGCCTCTTGACCAAAGCCAAGGGCGGAATTTAAAAAGAGTATTAAGAAGGTAAACAATTTCATGTTACCTTAATTTTTAATTAGTTAGCTGGACCAGCGTTATTCACTGGAGTTCCATCCTCAGGAGCTGGTAAAACGTTACCTTTAATACGTAAAATCATATTAGGCTCGTTTACAGCATTGGATGTAATCGTAACATTTTTATTGATTGGACCAGGTCGTTTTGTATCATACTTTACAGTAATAACACCTTTCGCTCCAGGAGCAATTGGCTCTTTCGGCCAAGTTGGAACCGTACATCCACAAGATCCTTTTGCATTTGAAATGATCAAAGGAGCATTTCCTGTGTTTTTGAACTCGAAAGTACAAGTACCATCAGCACCATTTTTAACAGTTCCATAGTCATGCGTTTCTTTTGTAAAAGAGATTTTCGCCCCGTTATCAACTGTTTGACCTGCTGTTTGAGCGAACATTACATTTGTTGCTACCGAAGTACCAAACAAAACCATCAGAGTAAAGAATATATTTTTCATTTGAAGTGTGTTGTATAGTTTATACCTAAACGCAAAAATAATAAGAAAATTCTAATAAAAATGAAAGTTTAACAGAATCTTAACAGCTTTATTGGTGAATGTTTTTGGATAAAAATTCTATGTATTGGTCCATATTCAAATCCAGATGCTTCAAGCGCATTTCGATACCGGCACGCTTATCTTTCTCTAACTTAGGATTTTCCTTCAATAAAATCGAATAATAGTGCTTCACTTTGTTTGTATCTCTCGGCTCTAAAAAGATGTCAAAATTGGAAGCCTGACTTTCTAACACCATTTGTCTATTAACATATTTTGGATATTTATCAATTAAGCTATCCGCAAATTGCACCGCTTTAAAGTAAATTCCTAAGCCAGAATAAGACATTTGAACCTTATCCAAACACACAGGAGCATAAGCATCCTGAGGATATTTGTAATAAAAATTCAATAAAGCATGAATCAAATCGTAGTGTTTCGTATCCGGAATGATTTTATTTTCCTTTTGAAAAAGCATCAATGAATCTTCTTTTTGGGTAATGATTTCTTTTAATTCCTCCACAGAAGGTTTTCCTGTTTCAGATGATTCTTCATTACATGAAAACAACCCAACAAAAATCAAGGTATATACTATTGCTATTTTTTTCATTCTTTTATTTTCTTAATTTCTACCTTTCTTTGCTGCCGGAAATTTCATGCGATAATCGACATCGACATCTCCCTTTGAAATATTCTGTAATTTTTTGGCAATTAATTTTTTCTTAAATGCTGAAAGATGATCCGTAAAAAGTATTCCTTCAATGTGATCATATTCATGCTGAATGATTCGAGCTGCGTAACCATCGAATTCCTCATCTCTGAAATTCCAATCT
>CAIUKX010000308.1 GCA_903899795.1 uncultured Flavobacteriales bacterium | reverse complement strand
TTCTTTGAATTAAAATCTGATTTTTTATCATACTATAAAAAGGCTGTCTCATTATTAAGGCAGCCTTTTTTATTTTAATCAACCAATATCAATTTACCAGTCCCTACCAATTCTTGATTTTTATTTTTTATAGTATACAAATACATTCCTCTGGAGTTTTTTGCCACTTCAAAATCAATTTCTCCGACTAGTATTTTTTGTTCAAGCACAAGCGTTCCAATTGTATTATACACTTCCAAATACAGATCCTCATTTGTTGAATTATTTACTTTAAAAGTTCCAGAAGAAACGGTAGGATAAACTTCAATCCTATTATTTTCATCCAATTCTTTCACTCCTCCCGATTCTTGAACACAAACTGTATCCTGATCCAATAACAAATCTAGTACATCCATCAAGGGTTGTTCTATTTCCACTATTACATCCACTAGCTGTACATTAACTGTTGATTCCAAAATAGGGTAATTCTCTAAAGGATAAAACACATCTCCTGCATGAATACACCCCATATGGTTATTTAGTAATGAATCCGTACGAATTTCTCCAATTTGGCCAGAAGTCATTGATTTCACTCCTTCAATTGGTCCATTTCCAATTATTGTTGAGCCCCCATTTTTATTTTCTTTCATCCCAACAAGTTGAATGCCCCCACCATAGGTAGACACAAAATCATCATTTACAGCTTTTTTAAACATTTCTCCTTGAAATAAATCTCCGAATGTCAGGTAGATAGTCCCATCAGAATAGATTTCGAGCGTCCGCCAATTATTTGGCGCTGAAGTTTCAAGGATATATGATCTGCCTATATTACCATCAAAATCTGTTTTCAACATCCCCACAAAATCTTGACCGTATGCAAAGCAATCAATCAACATCACCATACTATCATCAACCATTTTAAGATCCCAACTTCTCGTTGAAGCAAACATTTGTCCTATCAAAAATTGCCCATTTGAATCGAATTTTAGCAAATAACTGCTATCTGCAGATAAACTTTTATTACCAGTGATGAATATATCTCCAACACTGTTTCTTACAATTTCAACAGGTTTAAAATACGGTTGATTTAACGAATAGGTATGTGACCAAAGCAAATTTCCATCTTTGCTGACATTAGCTATAAAAAGCGGGGCTTCTACTTTTCCCGTTTGTCCCATTACAAAGTAGGAGCTATCCAAAGCTTCAGCAATTCCGTGTACCATCGTCAAGCCCGTAACTATAGAATTCAAAACAATCGTCCATAATGTATCACCTTGCTGATTCATCTTCATACAAATCCCATGAGAAATGTTGTTTGTCCCATCTATCATATTTCCTCCTATCACAAAGCAAGAATCACTTGTAGAAATTACTTTTACTAGTCCTCGGTCACCTATTCCCCACTGATCATTCTGAATTGAAAATGTGGTCGTTGGAAACAAAATTTCTTTCGAAGAAAGAATGGTTCCGACAGAATCTAAAATCATGTACCCTTGATTGGTAGCTATAAAGATCCCATCTTCATTCGTCGTACAAAAATCTTGAGCCAGAACATCTATTCCATCTCGATAAAATACTTTTGAAAAAAGCGAATCTTGTGAAAAAGACAAAAAGGGTAAAAAAAAGAGGGTGATAAAAAAAGTGGTGTAAATTATTTTCATATTGCTGATTAATAAAAGTTATTAATCTACTAACGATTCGAAAGTGAACATGGTTGGTGTTTATGGTTTTTATACCTTTAAAATCAATTCACCGTAATTGAATACGAAGCTTTAAAATTTGATCCTCCATCCAATCGAATAATTCCCTCTTTGGTTTCAAAATTCTGATCAGAATCTACCGAATCGGAAATTCCTAGCCAGGGTTCGATGCATACGAAATTTCCATTCGGTTTTGCCCAAATTCCCAAATAAGGGAAGTCAGTATATTCAACAGTAACAGACTGAGTTGATTTTCTGCTTTTTAGCTTTACTACCTTTGATTTCGGATTTTTTAGAATCAACGCATCATTATCGAAAAGATGTTGGTTCAAAGTCAAGGTATTTGAATTTTCCAACAATGGTTTTGTTCCCAATCCTATCAAACCGTTGGGCACAACTTCCCAGGTGGAAATGGTTTCCTTCTCTTCAAATTCCAAAAAATAATCTTCATAAAATTCTTCTTCGTTGATCGGACATTTGAATGCTGGATGTCCTCCTAAAGAAAAATACATCGGTTG
>CAIUKX010000307.1 GCA_903899795.1 uncultured Flavobacteriales bacterium | reverse complement strand
TTCACTGATCCTTGCTGATGAGCCTACCGGAAATCTTGATCCTGAAACTTCGGAAGAAATTATGCGATTACTAATTGCTGTCGCGAAAGAAGAAAAATCAGCCGTTTTGATGGCAACTCATGATATGACCATGGTTGAAAAATATCCGGGAAGAGTGATCCGAGTTGAAAACCAACGACTAAAAGAAGTAAGTACCATCAATCGTTTTAATCCGTTTCAACAATTTGATCCATCAGTGGATTGATCTGTTTCGTGAAGATTTCATTGAGATTTTAGTTGAGACGGAGCAATGCTACGTCTGAACAATATTCCTATACTCCTACATTCTTCTCAAAAGCCGCCCCGAAAGAAATAAACGAATCGGTACTTCCCACCCCTTCAATATTGTGAATTTGTTCGTAGAGTACTTTTCGAAGATCTTCGTTATTCCGGGCAACAATCTTAATGAACAACGCATATTTTCCGGAAACCCAGTGGCACTCAACAACTGCCGGAATTTTCTTTAAATCTTCAGCGATTGAATAAGCAAAACGAGCTTCTTTCGTTACGATCCCAGTATAAGTAAATGATTCATAGCCCATCGCTTTAGGATTCAATTCCACAGAAAATCCGGTGATGATTCCCATTTCCTGTAATTTCTTCACGCGCTGGTGAACCAATGAATTTGAAATTTTTAATTGCTTGGCCAGTTCAGAAAAAGGTAATCTGGCATCTTCACTTAACTTTCGAATGATCTCTTTGTTCACGAAATCCAATTGATTTGTCATTTCCATATCCTTACTCGATTGTCAATTTTAACAAAAACTGATTATTATTTTAAATATTAAACAAACTAAACTACCAATTTGATTATTAAAACCCTATTTTTTATTTGTTCTGAGCAAAAATATAAAAATGATTGTAAATATGATTCAATTCGCTATAATTTTGTGTCAAATAATTAAATCCTTTACATGTCATGAACAAACAAGAGCTTTTGGCTAAATTATGGGAGCAATATACTGCTATTACTCCGTCTGCAGAAAAAATTCATTCTCTATTGGGAAAGAATGATCAAACAATCTCAAATGATCACATTGCGATTCGTACTTATAACGATGCACGGGTGAACATTTCGGTCTTGGAAAAACCTTTTGTTGCAGCCGGATATGAAGCCATGGGCGAATATTTTTTCGAGGCAAAAAAATTATACGCTAAACATTACCAACATACTATAGATAAAAATGCTCCGAAAATCTTTATCTCAGAACTACTTCTGGAAAAATGTTCAGAAAATCTACAAGTAATTGTAAAAGAAATTTTGGACGACTGTGACCAAACTGTATTCGAAAATCCTGAATTGATTATCAAAGGGCGCGTTTGGGAAACACCATCCTATGCTATTTACTCAATCTTAAGAGAAGAGTCGGAATACGCTGGATGGATGTATGTTTATGGATTCAGAGCCAATCACTTTACAGTAAATGTAAATGAGTTGACCGATTTTAATACACTGGAATCTTTGAATGACTACCTCGAAGAAAACGGATGGAACTTGAATGCTTCAGGAGGAAAAATCAAAGGTACACCTGAACAATTATTAGAACAATCCAGCACGTTGGGTGATGTTCAGGAAATTGAATTTTTGGAAGGAAAATACAATATTCCTACCTGTTATTATGAATTTGCTTTGCGTTATCCTGATTCATCGGGTGAATTATACCAAGGGTTTATCGCCGCATCAGCTGATAAGATTTTTGAAAGTACAGATTTGAAACTACAGGTAGTTGAATAATCGTGTTTGAAGTTTAACATCAAATGTTGGATTATTGATCCGAAAACTAAATCGATTAATAATCCAACATTAAACAACAAAAATTCAACATTAAATCTCTACTTTTGTACTTTATTTAACACTATTCTAGTAAACTGGTAGACCAATGAAAAACCAAGATAACTTTATTTTCGATTTTGACAGTACATTTATTCAGGTAGAAGCCTTGGATGTACTGTGTGAGGTCATTTATGAAAACAGCACAGCCGGACAACAAGTATTGTCTGAAATTCAACGGCTTACCAATCTTGGGATGGAAGGGAAATTATCTTTGAAAGAATCCCTGACACAACGAATTGAACTACTTCAAGCCAATCGTGATCATTTGGGGAAAGTGATCGGCGAACTACGTCATAAAGTGACAGATTCTGTGATTCGCAATCGCAGTTTTTTCAAGCAACACGCTGATCATATTTATATCATCTCCAACGGATTCAAAGAAATCATTATTCCAATCGTTCAGGAATATGGGATCAAACCCGAACAAGTTCTGGCTAATACCTTTCGTTTCGGTCACGATGGAAAAATAATCGGTTTCGATGAAAAAGACGAATTGTGCGAAAACAAGGGAAAAGTTTTAAAAATCAAATCTTTGAACCTGGAAGGTGAAGTAATCATGATCGGTGACGGTTATACAGATTATGAAACGCTTCAAGGTGGCGCAGCAACAAAATTTTACGCCTTTACTGAAAATGTAAGCCGAAAAGTGGTGATCGAAAAAGCAGATCGTTTGGCTCCTTCTTTGGACGAAATTTTATTTGACCTTTCTTATAAAGCTTCGGTTTCTTATCCGAAGAATCGAATCAGTGTTTTACTTCTTGAAAATATTCATCCGGATGCTGTCCGTATTTTTGAACAGGAAGGATACGCTGTGGAAACGGTAAAAAGTTCATTGAGCGAAGAGGAATTATGCGAAAAAATTAAAGACGTTTCCATCCTGGGAATTCGCTCTAAAACACAAATCACTCCCAAAATTTTAGATTGTGCGAAAAAACTGCATGCTATCGGAACGTTTTGTATCGGGACTAATCAAGTAAATTTGGATGAATGTTCCAGACGAGGAATAGCCGTTTTCAATGCACCCTACAGCAATACACGTTCGGTAGTTGAATTAGCACTGGGAGAAATGATTATGCTGATCCGTAACACGTTTGAAAAAAGTACAAAATTACACAACGGTGTCTGGGATAAATCAGCAAACAACAGTGTTGAAATTCGTGGTAAAAAATTAGGAATCATTGGTTACGGAAGCATCGGAGCTCAATTTTCAGTTATTGCTGAAGCGTTGGGAATGCAGGTGTATTTCTACGATGTTGTCGACAAACTAGCACTTGGAAATGCAAAGAAATGTTCCTCCTTGCAAGAATTATTAGCCCTATCGGATGTAGTAACGCTTCATGTGGACGGACGAAAAACAAATGCAAATCTCATAAACGAAGCAGCCTTCGAACAAATGAAAGATGGAGTTGTCTTCCTGAACCTTTCTCGCGGACATGTGGTCGATTTAGATGCTTTGATCAAAAACTTGAAATCTGGAAAAGTGAAAGGTGCTGCAATTGATGTTTTTCCTTATGAACCAAGCAGCAATGATGAACGCTTCACTTCCGAATTGTGCGGATTACCAAATGTGATTTTAACTCCTCACGTGGGTGGAAGTACAGAAGAAGCACAATTGGATATAGGTCACTATGTTGCCAAGAAAATCATTCAATATATTAATACCGGAACAACGTTCGGAAGTGTGAATCTGCCGGAAATTCAATTACCGGAATTCCAAAGCGCGCATCGTATCATGCACATCCACGAAAACGTAAAAGGAATTTTGGCGCAGATCAATACTATTTTGTCAGAATTTGACAACAACATCATCGGACAATATCTGAAAACGAATGAAAACATGGGTTATGTGATTACCGACATTGATAATTTACACAACACTGATTTGGAGAAAAAATTAAAAGAAATTCCGAATACAATTCGATACAGGATTCTTTATTAATAATGACACTTGACAATTTAAAAAACGCACTCGAAGGAACGCTTCATACCGATCATACTTTACGAACATTGTATGCAACGGATGCATCCGCCTATCGCGAAATGCCGAAGGCAGTTGCTGTTCCAAAAACGAAAGAAGACATCCGTAAAATAATTGATTTTGCGCGTGAAAATAAAATTGGAATTGTACCTCGGGCTGCCGGAACTTCTTTGGCCGGTCAAGTAGTCGGAAATGGAATTATAGTAGATATTTCGCAAAATTTCACTCAAATACTCGAAGTTAACAAGGAAAATCATTTTGCAATTGTTCAACCGGGAGTAATTCGTGACGACCTCAATCATCATTTAAAGTCGTTTGGATTGTTCTATGGTCCCGAAACTTCCACCAGCAATCGATGCATGATCGGAGGGATGGTTGGGAACAATGCTTGCGGGGCACGATCCGTTGTTTATGGTTCCGCTCGCGAACATTTGGTTTCCATCAAAGGTTTTCTAGCTGATGGAAGCGAAGTTGAATTCGGCGAATTAACAAAAGAGGAATTCGAAGCTAAATGTGCCGGTAAAAATGGAATCGGGGAACTTGAAAAATCCATTTATCAACATGCGAAATTGCTTTTGGAAAATGAATCCAACCGGCAATTATTCGAAGAAAATTATCCCAAGAAATCCATTCCGAGAAGAAATACAGGATATGCCTTGGATTTATTGGCTGACTGCGAACCTTTTTTGGAAAATGGAGATAAATTCAATTTCTGCAAATTAATTGCTGGTTCGGAAGGAACTTTGTTCTTCGCGACCGAACTAAAATTAAACCTCGTTCCAGCTCTAAAACCTTTTGCTGGATTGGTTTGCATCCATTTTAACAGTATCAACGAATCGTTACGTGCCAACCTTGAAGCTCTGAAATTCAATCCCGATAGTGTGGAATTGATCGATCATTATATTCTGGAATGTACAAAAGAGAATATCGAGCAAAGTAAAAATCGTTTCTTCGTTGAAGGTGACCCGGCTGCGATTTTGGTAGTTGAATTTTTAAAAGATTCTGCTGAAGAAGTACTGGAAATTGCCGCTCAACTGGAAGCTCAATTGAAATCAAAAAATCTAGGATACCTCTACCCTGTTGTACTCGGTGAAGATACCGGAAAAGTCTGGAACCTTCGAAAAGCCGGATTGGGACTGCTTTCTAATATCCCGGGCGATGCAAAAGCTGTGGCTGTTATTGAAGATACCGCCGTGGATGTGAATGACCTTCCCCATTTTATTGATGATTTCAACAAAATTCTAGATCAAAGAGGTTTGCATTGTGTACATTATGCACATGCGGCGACGGGTGAATTGCACCTTCGGCCAATCCTCGACTTAAAAACCAAAGAAGGAACGGAATTGTTTCGAACGATTGCAACCGATATTGCTCATTTGGTAAAAAAATACAAAGGATCATTGAGCGGTGAACATGGTGACGGGCGACTTCGTGGTGAATTTATACCCTTCATGCTTGGTCAGGAAATTTACGACCTTTTCAAAGAAGTAAAACATACTTGGGACCCATGGAATATTTTCAATCCAGGGAAAATTGTGAATACACCACCGATGGATACATTTCTTCGCTACACACCCGGACAAATCACCCCGGAATTGGAAACCATTTTGGATTTCAGCCACCTCAAAGGAATTGTCCGCGCCGCCGAAATGTGTAATGGATCAGGTGATTGCCGTAAGACCGAAATCAGCGGTGGAACGATGTGTCCAAGTTACATGGCAACCCGCAATGAAAAAGATACAACAAGAGCC
>CAIUKX010000306.1 GCA_903899795.1 uncultured Flavobacteriales bacterium | reverse complement strand
TGGATGGAATCGCATTGAAGACTGACAGATAATCGAATAGAAAAGCGACTACACAACTTGCAAGTATGATCAGCAGACTAACCATTTATTTTTTACTGAATTTAGAACGAAAAAACCGGATGAGTTTCTTCAGTGGATACCAAAAAATTGCAATAACTGAAAGTCCAAACGCAGATAATATTCCAATGATTACAGCAATGGTTCCGGTTCCCAAGCCAGGGCCTATGTATTGCAGGAATAAATTCATAACAAGGCTTTTTTATTTTTTTTTGTTGAAGTAAAGTTAATCTTTTTAAATTCTTTTTCAGGAATATATCTACACCAGCCGAATGTACTGAGATGATTTTCATCGATTCGCTCAATATAAGTCCATTTCAAGTGATTTTGATCACCAAATAATAAGCGACCTCCTGCGGTTTCTTCAACAAAGATATTTCCATGGGGTAGGATTTCTGCTCTCCCCTGAATATCTGTCCTGATCGTCGTAGATTGAAATAAATAGGAGTAGGGAGTAGATAATTTATCTGTTGAAAAATCGTAAATGTATTCTATGTTTGTTGCATCAATAAAAGCTTTGGATGTTTCTTTGAAGTTTTGAGCTAATGCATTATTGCCAAAAACTCCAATTTGGTTAGAATCGATTACTATGACATCATGTTGTTTCAACCAAGGACCACATTTGGACCATAAAATTTTATTGGTTGAAGGACGATAGAGGACGATAAGATTTTGATTACGAAGACTCAGAAATAAATCTCCTTTTTTCCAAAATTTTGAATCTTGATATACGGGTTGTACATCATTCAGGTGGATATAATCAGATAAACGTGAATCTGGACTTACGGAGGTATTATTGAATAATAATGCCCGATTGTATTCGTTTTCCATTAAAAGATCGAATACCGATTTTTTGTACAGAATCTTACCTGTTTTTTCAGATACTTTGACAATAAAGTCATCATACATCCCATATTTTTCTGCGTTTTTTGAGTGGATTTCGGTTGCGCAGCCCCAGAAGTTTCCCAATGAATCTCGTTCCAGTGAATGATGAGATAATATTCTGGTTGACCAAATCATTTTTGAGTTTTTATCGAATTTGAAATAACCATTCAATGCAAATATCAATGAACCATTTTCGGTTATATAAGCATGTTGCAATACGGCATTTTTTATATTCAACTTTGTTGATTCATTGTGATCAATAATTGTACAGTATTTTTTAATCAAATGCTGAACATCGACGATCCATTTTCGGATTTGTTTTCCGTCTGAAATACGAATCAATTTCACTACAAATTCTTCTTGTACCTTATCCCAAACTTCTACAAGGATATAATCCTTATTCTTTTTGTAGTAGGGTGTATATGTAAAGCCATTTTTGAGCTTAATTTTACTTTCAATCAATTGTGGTTTTGATTTTTCCCCCATGTTTTGTGTATTGGAGAGGAACGTTGATAGAAAAATAATCGTTTCTTTTGGAGCACCTGTTATTTTATTACCACCAAGAACCACGTGACGAGTAACTCCCATTATACATACGAGAAGAATAAATACGACCCAAAAGATAATAAGGTATTTGGTGAATTTTTTCATTGTCCAATTATCGATACCTCAAATTTAATGGAATTTTTGTGTTACGATGTGATTTCCCAAATGGCAGAGATTCATGATTCTTTTTCTCGAAAAGCTTTGTAGACCCGGTATCCTCTGAAAATGCTATAAGCTACCAAAATACATTCTAGAATGATCCGTTGCGGACCAACCATGTAATACGGATGATCGGTTAGGGCATCTGTAGTAATCAGTGAATAAGCGAATATCAAGCAAGCTATTACTACGATTACTGAAATGGAGAGATTTACTATTTTGAAGTTCATGTTATTTTTATTGTATTTTAAATATTATTGGGACTCTGTATAATGATTTTACGGCTACACCATTTTTTTGAGCAGGAATCCAATTTGGCATCATCTTTACGAGTCTGAGAGCTTCTTTATCACATTCAGGACAGCGAGGAAGACCTCGTATAATTTTTACATCCGTAATAGTCCCATCACTGTTAATGATGAATCCCACATAACTTTTTCCGCCAATTCCTTCTTCAATTGCAGAAGTGGGGTAAATAAAGTTTTTTGCAATAAATGAACGGAATGCGTTGCTGCCCCCTGGAAATGACCCTTCTTCATCAAAATTAATAGCAACAGTTGTAGAATCTTCTTTTTGAAGCTTAACAGATTCTTTTGTTGCAGATTGGGCATGTGTTTTATTGAGTAATAACAAACCAAGACAAAAAAT
>CAIUKX010000305.1 GCA_903899795.1 uncultured Flavobacteriales bacterium | reverse complement strand
GATTTTGCTGCACACCAGCCACTGTGACGGTAATCAATTCACCATTTTCACTAGTGATCACAACTGTTCCGGTTTGCGCATATTGTATGAAAGCAATCAGGCAAAAATAAACGAGGATGAATGTGTTTTTCATATCTAAAGTTTTCTATTTCAGGTTTAAAGTAGAAATTTAATTTTACTTGTACAAGTTTAAAAAAGAAGTTTTAGTATTCTAAATCGTTGAAAGTATGGTAAAAGGTGAAATTTGGATAACATTGAATAGCCCTGATTTGCCTTCAGTTCTTCGATTTTATTATCTTTACCAGACTAAAATTAAAAACCTATGAATGTTACCAGGACTATTGTTTTGATAGGTGGTTTGTTGCTTATCCAATTTCAATCTTTTACTCAAACTGATTCAGTCTTTCAGGCAAAAGTGGTGGATGATGGTTCGCAGGAAGCTGAGAAATTCTATAACAGCGGAATTGCCAATTTTTCCAATAAAAAATATACGGAGGCTATAGCTGATTTCGACCGCGCAATTGCTTTGAAAGCTGATTTTGAAAAGGCTTACTACAATCGGGGAGCCACTAAACTAGAACTCAAAGAATACAAATCTGCCATTTCGGATTTTGATCTTTCCCTTACTTTTGCTCAAAATGCCGATAGTTATTTTAGTCGCGGACAAGCGAAATTTGCTATGGGTGACAAAGAAGGGGCGACGGCTGATTATAGCAAAACACTTGAAATCAATCCAAAACATGCTCAGGCATTTTACTATAGAGGTGGCGTTAAATTTGAAAATGGAGACTACAAAGGTGCAATAGAAGATTATACTTCTGCCATCGCTCTAAAATCCGATTATGCCTATGCCTATAACGATCGCGGAAGCGCAAAACGACAAATCGATGATCTTGATGGAGCAATTATTGATTATAAAAAAGCATTATTGACCAATGCCGATATGGCATTTACCTATAATAATTTGGCTAGTGCGAAAAGAAAGAAAGGTGATTTCTCAGGTGCAATAGCCGATTATACGGAAGCAATCAAAAAACAAAAAGATTATTACCTCGCATACAATAACCGAGGAAGTGCCAAATTCGACTTGGGTGATTATAAAGGCGCTATTGATGATTTTACGATGGCGATCCAGTTGAAATCTGATTATGCGTATGCCTATAACAACCGTGCATCTGCGAAGTACAAATTACAGGATTACAATGGAGCTGTTGCAGACTGTAACAAAGCAATCGAGCAAAATCCCAATTATGGCTACGCTTATTTAAATCGCGGGATTATTAAAGAAATGTTACACGATGATCCAGGCTCTTGTTTGGATTGGAAAAAGGCTATTGAGTTGGGTGTTGATGCGGCTCGTTCGTATTCAGGACATTGTGAATAATACATTGAATAAATTACAATTTTAGAACAGTACGATTATGACACAATTCAAAAATAGCATCGTTTTATCCCGCTTTTTGCTCTTCTTCTTTTTGATAGTTGGTGCAACAGGTTTCGCTCAGAATATTGAATTTGATAAAGATAATTTCAAAGATAAAAAAGACGCATTAAAAATCGCTAAAGGCAACATTGAGCAAGGAGATGAATTATATTTAAGAGGCTCTATTTTTTACAAGCAAGCTGTCGAATTTTATTTGAAGGCGAATGAATTTAATCCTAATAATGCGATTCTGAATTTCAAAATCGGACAATGTTATTTGTATTCGACTTCAAAATTGAAATCTATTCCCTATTTGGAGAAAGCATTCGCTTTGAATCCTTTGGTGGATCCAGATATTCACTATTCGCTGGGAAAAGCTTATCATCTTGATATGCAGTGGGACAAGGCGATTAATGAATTTACCCTATTCAAACAAGCGTTGAAACAAAAAGAGTTCCCTGAAATTTATGCAGATACAGAAAAGCATTTGGAAGAATGTAAATATGGAAAAGAATTGGTAAAGAAACCCGTTCGTGTTTTTATTGATAATGTAGGTCCCGAAATCAATTCCCCGTATGCAGATTATGGTCCGGTAATTTCTGCTGATGAATCTGTAATGATTTTCACTTCTCGTAGACCAGGTTCTACAGGAGGAAAGCTGGATCCTGGAATCAATGAGAATTTTGAAGATATCTATATGTCAACCAAGAAAAATGGGAAATGGACAACAGCTGTCAATATGGGAAGTCCGATTAATACTGATGATCACGATGCAAATTCAGGTTTATCCGCTGATGGACAAAAGTTTTTAATCTACATTGGAAAAAACAACGGTGATTTATACGAATCCGAGTTGAAGGGTGATGTTTGGAGCAAACCTGAACAGATGAATCGCAATATCAATTCCGATAATTATCACGAGTCTTCAGCCTGCTATTCTCCGAATGGGAAAATGCTTTTTTTCGTAACAGATAATCCTAATATCGGTGGATTCGGAGACCGTGATATTTATGTTTCAACAAAAGATGAGAAAGGAAAATGGGGGAAACCTGTCAACTTGGGAGCAACCATCAATACGAAATATGGTGAAGAAGGTGTTTTCATTCATCCCGATGGTAAGACGATTTATTTCAGTTCCCAAGGTCACGAAACCATGGGCGGTTACGACATTTTCAAATCGGTATACGATGACAAAACGAAAACATGGAGCAAGCCGGAAAATCTGGGTTATCCTGTAAATACGGCCGATGACGATGTCTTTTTTGTGGTTTCTGCAAGTGGTCGGCACGCTTATTACACTTCTTCAAATGCCAAAGGTTACGGTTTGAATGATATCTACATGATTACATTTCTAGGGGTTGAAAAGCCTGTTGTGTTAAACAATGAAGACAATTTGCTCGCATCTGTGGCTGCACCAGTAAAAGAAACGGTTGTTGCCCCTGCTGTTGAATTGAAGGAAGCCTCGTTGACAATTTTGAAAGGAACAATTACAGATGCTCTGACTCAAAAACCATTGGAAGCGACGATAGAAATAGTAGATAATAAAACGAATGAAGTGATAGCATCCTTTACATCCAATAGTTCAACAGGTCGATATTTGGTTTCATTACCAGCTGGAAGAAATTACGGGATTGCAGTGAAAAAAGAAAACTACTTGTTCCATTCCGAAAATTTCGATATTCCTATCACAGCTGCTTTTCAAGAAGTAAAGAAAGATGTGGAATTGAAAAATATCGCTGTTGGAAGTAAAATTATCCTGAAAAATATTTTCTTCGATTTTAGTAAAGCTACTTTGCGTCCTGAATCTGAAAATGAATTGCAGCGCTTATTAAAATTATTGAAAGATCTACCGACAATGCAAATTGAAATTTCCGGTCATACAGATTCCAAAGGATCTGCGGATTACAATCAGGCCTTGTCAGATAATCGGGCAAAAGCAGTTGTTGATTAT
>CAIUKX010000304.1 GCA_903899795.1 uncultured Flavobacteriales bacterium | reverse complement strand
TCATAAATCTCAATGCCCGCTCTCACTCTCACTCAGACTACCTTCCTCCTGGAGGACAATACATCTTCAAGTAATTGGTGTAAAGAGTCGATAAATGCTCATACGTACCTTCTCCTTCGGAAATACTGTGTGTACGATTTGGATAAGCCATGAACTGGAATTGTTTGTTGTACTTGATCATTTCGTTGATCAGAATTTCTGCGTTTTGATAGTGAACATTGTCATCAGCTGTACCGTGGATGTACAAGAGATTTCCCTTGAAATTCGGAACATGAGTCATTGGTGATCCTTTGATAAAATCTTCTTTGTTTTCCTGTGGTAACCCCATGTAACGTTCCTGATAGATATTGTCATAGGTCAATTGGTTACTGATTCCGGCTACAGCAACACCTGTTTTGTAGATTTCAGGATATTGAAACAATAAATTCAAAGTAGCAGAGCCTCCACCGCTCCAACCCCAAACTGCGATGCGAGAGGTGTCGACAAAGTTCCATTTTAGAATTTCTTTAGCCGCCATTGCCTGATCCTGAATATTAATTTGTCCGATTTTACGGTAAATAGCTTTCCTCCATGCACGTCCCTTAGGTGCTGGTGTGCCACGGTTATCAAGTGAAATATAGATGTAGCCGTCATCGCGCATATCTACTGCGTAAAGGAAGTTACGTCCGGCACCGTATTGGTCTGAAACGGTAGCTCCTGCAGGTTCTGAATAAACATAGAAAACCACGGGATATTTCTTTTTCGGATCGAAATTTTTAGGTTTCACCATCCAACCGTCCATTACAACGTTTTCGGATGTCGTCACTTGGAAAAATTCTGTTGTAGGTTGTTCCTGAACACTAGCGATTTTTGAAGCAATACTTTCTTTTTCGTTAATAGGTTTGTGATTTTGTAGCGTGATAAATTCAGTCAAAGTAGGAGTGACATGATTTTCAAAACGATGAATTGCAAAGGCTCCGTTGGTTGAAATGGAATAGTCATGGGTTCCTTTTAAGTCAGCTGGACTTACCAATTCAGGTTTTCCGCTTCCATCCAGTTTGGTTTTGTATAAATATCGCTGTGTTGCATTGTCAGGTGAAGCGATGTAATAAACATATACTCCTTTTGGATCGGTATATTTCAAATCAATAAAATCGAAGTTTCCTTTCGTAACCAATTTTTCTGGTTTTCCGTCGAGCGAAATTTGATACAAATGTCTCCATCCGTCTTTTTCTGAAGCCCATAAAATACTGTTGGTCGTTGGAAGCCAGATAAATTTATTGGTAAAACTGATGGTGTATGGATTATCAGATTGGTAAATATCGATCCAGGCTTCGTCCGTTTCTTCCTGCAGAACTTTTACAGTTCCGTTATCGCATACATACAGTTTGCTGTGATTTTGTTTTCTGTTCAATTGCTGAATCAATAATTTATTGGTTGAAGGAATGAATTCCATACGAACCAAATAGTTTTGAGATGGATCTCCCGTAATGTTCAACCAGGTTGTTTTAGCATCGGTAAGATTCACAACTCCAACTTTACAAACCGATGGTTTTTCACCTACTTTTGGGTATTCAAGTGGAATTAATTGTGAATAAATAGAATCGGTATTGTTGATCATATAGAATTTCTTGATACTGCTTGCATCAAGTTGCCAGTAGGCAATTGACTTACTGTCGGGACTCCATCTGAAACCATCACGGCAAGCAAATTCTTCTTCATATGCCCAGTCAAACGTTCCATTGATAATGGTTGTTGTACCATCGATGGTCAATTGTTTGACGGTTTTTGTAACCAAATCTTCCATGTAGATATTATTCCCTGAGACATAAGCTACTGATTTTCCGTCAGGAGAAAATTTAGCGAACATCAAAGATGATTCAGGTAAACGACCGCCGAGTTTTGCAAGATTATTTGTCTTCAAGTCCAATACCCAGTAATCTCCTTTTGATTCTAATCTCCAAACGCGTTTTGTATTGGTGAAAATCAATACTTTTTGTTGATCTTTTGAGAAAGCATAGAAACTAACGTCTAATGGATGAAGATATCCTTTAGGAGTCAATTGTGTCTGGGAAATAATCGTTTTAGATTCTTTATTCGGAAGTGTAATTTGAATCAATTCTCCCTTTTTCATCACATAATATGAATTACCATCTTCAGACCAATCAATATCTTGAGCTAAAAGTTGTGTTGAACAAAAGAGAAAGACAAAAGCTGTCAAAATAACAGAGGTCATTCTCTGCAAGCGAATAGTGATCATAAAATTCATACGCATTAGAATCAAAGTATAACAGTAAAGTTTCAAAAATACTATTTTAGTTGATATGTCAATGATTCTATATTAGCTATTTTTTAGTTTTTTACAGTAAAGGTTGATAAGGCTGATGAATTGCTTGTTTAGAATTACATAGAAAGAATCAATATCAGTCTGCGATACAAAAATGATGTTACTGCCCTGCATCAATTTGCATTGAGCCTGGCCTGATTCTCTTTAATCAATTCATAATCCAACATCAAGCATCTAACATTACTTAAAGGGATTTCTTTCTACCCATTCCGATGTTTTGATGTAATTGAAAACAGGTTTAATTGCTTTATTGGTAACAGTTGTAGCGTGACGCATGTAGCAATACATCTGAACGGGAACTGCTCCTAAACTACTTTTCATTTCCATAGCAGTTCTTCCGAAAATGACATTTGTTTTTTGTTTTTCAAATGCTCTTCGAACCGTATCAGCTAATAAATTTTGGTAGACTGCATATTTGGTATTTTCATCATAATCCACACCGACAGAATGCGCTTCACAATGCTCTCCCCAAAAAAGATTGGTTCTGAATCCAACCATTTTATCTTCCAGGAAATAACCGACGAGTTCGAAATCATCCTGCATCTGTTTTTTCAATTCTACAAAGTAATTCGTATCGTAGTGATTGATTTTCATTTTTGCCTTATTGGCTACATTGAAGTATAATTCCTGAATCCGGTCGAAATAATGCTGAATTTCTTCAACTGAGAGACTTCTTCTTTCCAATGCATTGCCTTGTTTGAATAAGTTAACTGTTCTCGAACGGTACTTGGATTTCATTGTATTCAGGTAATCGTCAAATGTTTTCCATTCTGGTCGGATGGGAATGAACATATTGGGATCAAGCGTAAATTGTCGATAATTGAAAATTTTCAGATGCTCAGATGTGATTTTTTCCTCTTCATAAAAATCTTTAATCAATTGCAGATGAACATCGCCGCGCAATTTTTCTGAATTTCGAATTTGGTAGGTGACATCCGCCAGTGCATGAAACGCATCCTCATGAGAAATTTCAGGTGAATAGATGAAACCATGATCACCGCTGATGTGAGTGTGACCACAAATTAAGATTTTTAATTTGGTTTTTTCTTTGATGTTTTCCTTGATTTTACCCAATTTATTGACAGCTGGCTCCCGATTGCCATAATCTTTTGCTGTAACGATGACGATGTTAAAAACTGCGGCAGCGACTACTTTGTGTCCATCGTAAAATAATACATATTTTGAGCGCTCATCTTCGTTAGAAGAATTTTCTATGGCTTTCAGATAGGGCATTCTCATCAATCCTTTGCTTTCAGGTACAATAGCGTTCCAATCTTTTTCAGGGAGGTAATAGATGGAATCGAAAATTGAAAATCCCAAGCGGGAAGGAGTTCTTCGGGTTTCGAATTGTTCTTTTTCAGATTTTAATTTCGTGAGTAAGTCGCTGATTTTTTTCATGGTCAAAATATGAAGACACTAATTTTATACTTCCCAAATATAGACTTTTTCTTTTTATTGTAAATGGTATTTTGCTTTAACCACAAAGAACTCAAAGGTGGCACAAAGTACGCAAAGTTTGTGTGCTCTTATTCAACAATAATTTTCTTTGTGAAATCTTCGTGGTTAAATAGTACCCATCACTACAAGTTTCTTTCAATTCAACAATAATGCAATTCTTTTTCATACAAATTACAGACTTGAAGTGGCATTTGTACTTCACCGACTTTCTCAAAACCTAAATCGGTGTAATATTTACAAAGTTTTTCATTACTGGCATTACAATCCAAACGTAATAGATGGATGTTGTTTCGAAGCATGTCATTTTCAATTTTTTCAATGATTTTATGTCCGATTTTTAAACCTGAAAATTCGTTTGGAACCACTAAAGAATGAATGTATTGTGCTTTTTTTTCTTGTTTTCCCCAATATAACAGATCTTCTTTCATTAAGCGAAACATACCAACAAGCTCTGAACTTTCGTTTTCAACAAAATAAAACTCCTGATTTTTAAAACCATCTTTCACCCATTTTTGTTTGTCTTCAGGTGGATCAATCCAATAGTGCCAATGATCGATATTCTTTTCAATCATGGTTTCCGCAGATTGTTTGAAAAGTGCATAGGCACGATCAATTTCAGTTTTTTTTGCTTTTTTGAAAGTCAAATACATAGCAGCGTTTTATATAGTCAAGAATCAATTTTAAGCAAATTATTTCTAATATTGATTTACTCGTAATTCCAGAATATTGCCATTCTTGAAATTCTATTTTTCTACTTAGAAAAAATTAGGTGGTTTTTCTCTTTTTGATTCTTCGGATACTATGGTGCTTGTGGTCATTACTGACAACACTGATGTTACCGTCTGTTTCAAGAATAAGACTGTTGACTTCCTCTATAGAACTACTCCCATGTTCACGAATCGCTTGTAGAAGTTCATCCTCTGAAATTCCGTTTTTTCGACAGTTTTCCTCCATGACAATTCCATTGTAAATCAAAATGACAGGCTCTCCTTCAATAACTTTTCTAAACGTTGGAAAGGCAATTTTTAATCGTTTTAGAATCAAATTTAAAATGAATAATGCAGTTGCAGCAGTTATGCCTCCAAGTAAAGAAGTATCTGAACCAACCATCGCATTTTGAACTGCATTACTGATGAGGAGTACAAAAATTAAATCGGTGATGGATAACTGAGCCATTTCAGTTTTTCCAAGAATGCGAAGTGCAAGAATGATGAACAGGTATACGCAGGTTGTGCTGATGACGATATGTAAAATACTTCCCATTTTAGTTATAACATGTCTGAATGATTCACCTTAAAGGTAAGAAAAACAGATTATGTATTTCCAAAGACATTAAAAACTGTATAAATAACTGACATTAACTCCTCCATTCCACAGATATCCAGTTATAGGGGCATCAATGATTTTCATAACTCCATAACGAAAAGTTGGTTCAATTCGCAAGTTTGTTCTTTGTGAAATTGCATAATCAATTCCAAAGCTGACCATTGGAGATAAGTTGAAGTGTTTGTAGTTATAGATAGAAATGTCTTTGTGATTTTCTTTTTTTCCATCGAAATAAGTGATAGAAGATTTATCTACTTGATTGACCAAAATATTTGAAGTTAGTCCCAGACTGCTGATGAATCTGATTTTATTCTTACCAAGAAAATAATTTATTTTTAATGGAATATCGATGTAATTAAAGTTGCTATTGATGTTTGCTTTTCCGAATATTTCAGCATTGGTTGGGTTTGTTACATCAATATTTGAAGATCGGTAGCCTTTGTTTGAATATTGAATTCCTGATTCGATACTCAATGAAGGACAAAGAGTGTAGCAAAAAGAAACACCTGAGGTATTCTAAACCCTGCAAACGGTGGTATTGAACTATATGAAGGTATCAGAAAGTATATTCAATTTTACAACTTTGAAAGAAGACATA
>CAIUKX010000303.1 GCA_903899795.1 uncultured Flavobacteriales bacterium | reverse complement strand
TTCCACTGGAACTTTTATCAAAAGATGTCATGTTGCATTTTAAGAAGGTAGAATCGCTCGTCAATGCTGCAGAAGCGTACGTGAAGTCTTTGCCGGAAGGGACTAAGATGAGCGCAGCTGCTAAATATGAACTATTTTTCGAAGCGAAATTGGTAGAAGCTTCTGAAATTGTGAGACAAATCAATTTGAAAACGGCCAGTTTTAATGGGGCTGTCAATCAAGCTTTAAAGAAGAGTTCGAAAGATTTTAAGAAGGTGACCAGTTTGATGGATCAACAGGAGAAATTGAAAACAGACAAATACGAGTACATCCAAGAGGAAACGGAGAATGAGCATTTGCGTGATACCAGTCTCATCAAAGATATGGAGGCAGATACTAAAAAATGGAAAGAAAAATTTAAAGAAGGTAAATAGCCGCTATTCTTTTCCTATATAATCTGGTTTTGTTTTTAGTGGTCTAGGTTCTTTTACTTTAAAGTTATTTTAACTTCCGCAGCAGTGCAACTGCAGCGGAGCGGATTGTTTTTAGTCGTCTAGTTTCTTTTACTTTAAAGCTATATAACTTCCGCAGCAGTGCAACTGCAGCGGAGCGAGTTGGAGAGTAGTCGAGCCTGGTTGTTAATAATGTTCAACTCCTTTGGAGTTATTTGAAAAATAATTGATTTACAGCTTAACTGAAGGACATTTCCCGAAAGGGTTTGCCTAATACTTACGCTGGCTTTAGCATAGGTGCTAGGCGCAATTAATGATCGCTGCGGCGAATTAACATTAAGATTACAACTTCCAATTCAGAATATTAATTATGAAGTTTATTTTTGAATGCAATTAATTAGTAAACAGTTATTTAAAATATATTTAATCTTTAATTCAATCTTAATGTTTAGTTTCGAAGTCTCGAAATTATTACTATAGTATGGAATTAAAACTTTTCGGTGAGATTGAAGCGTCTAATAAAATTGTCAGTTTTATTAAATTAGCCAGGCTTAAATTTTTGATTTATAGTGCTCTATCTTATTCTTTGGGAACTCTTTTTTGTGTGTATACCCATTACCAGCAGGTGACTTTGGGAGCTTATGTTCTAGGACTTATCGCCGTTTGGTCCATTCACCTGATGACTCATTTCTGCAACGAATATTATGATTTGGAAGCAGATAAAGCAAACGATACTTATACCAACAGTACAGGCGGAAGCCGAATCCTGGTAAATGGTTTGCTTCGTCCCACAGATTCGATTTCGGCAGGTTATATTTTTCTTTTTTTCAGTTTGGTTTTGGCTTTATACATGCCTAATAAAACCTCTTCCTTTATTTTATTGATGGGGATGTTGATCGGTTGGTTTTATACTGCCCCGCCGTTTTCGTTCAATTATAATCGAATGGGAGAATTATCAGTAGCAACAACATTGTCATTTTTAGTCCCGATGATGGGATATTCCATTCAAACGGGACATATTTCCTTCCAAATTATAGCTTTATTAATTCCTGCTTTTTTCTTCCAGTTTACCCGGATGATGGTAATGAATCTGGCAGACTACAAAGGAGATTTGCAGGTACACAAATATACACTTACAGCAACATTGGGTCCTGAAAAGATGCTCGTCGTATACATCATTGGTCAATCGATTGG
>CAIUKX010000302.1 GCA_903899795.1 uncultured Flavobacteriales bacterium | reverse complement strand
TTACATCAGAGACTCTGGTGTTCCGGTTTTAGGCATCAATACCGGTAGACTTGGATTTCTTGCCAATATTTCTACTGATCAATTGGATCAGACTATGGAATTGGTGCGTAACAAAGAATATGTCTTCCAAAAAAGATCTTTATTGAAGATTGAAACGGAAACCGATATTTTCGGAGAAGAAAACATTGCTTTGAATGAAGTAACACTTCACAAAAAAGATACAGCATCAATGATTACCGTTCACGCTTCTTTGGATGGAAATTACTTGAATTCATATTGGGCTGACGGCTTGATCGTAGGCACACCAACGGGTTCAACAGCCTATAACTTGAGTTGTGGCGGACCAATTGTAACGCCAGGTTGTCAGATTCACTTACTCACACCTATCGCTCCTCATAACCTGAACGTTCGGCCAATGGTTGTTCCAGATCATATGCCTATCAAATTGAGTGTTGAAGGACGGGAACGTACTTACCTCATCAGTTTGGATGGAGATTCCAAAAGTATTCCCCAGGGTGAAGAAGTAACTGTCAAAAAAGCCGACTTTATGATTAATGTAATCAAATTTCAAGACAACAACTTCTTAGACACGATTCGTAACAAGATGTTATGGGGAATTGATAAGCGAAATTAAGCACAACGCTTTTCACTCCATCTTAAAAGGAATCCGATAAATTTTACTCAAACCATTTTCATTTCCGCTAATGTAGTGCTGCAGTTCTGAAACACTTTTGAACTCTTGCGGCTGCAATGTATTTCTTCTGCTTGTGAAATAGAGCATTTCAGTTTTTGAATCATAGTAAGGGCAATACTCCATGTACCGGGTATTAATTGGAAGTCCAAGGTTGACTGCTTTCCCCCATTTTCCATCGCCATTTTTACGCGCAATATACAAGTCCCCACTTCCATATCCCCCGTCGGCATTATACTTGGTAAATAGAAGAAAATCCTCCTTCTTCGAAATAAATGCATTGAATTCATATCCTTCACTGTTGATACTATCGTTCAAGAGAACCGGAGTTGTGTACTCACTATTTTTCCATTCAGAACAGTATATATCATCTTTTCCCCTTCCTTTAGGACTGTCTATTGTAAAATATAAATTATTATTGTCGGATAGAGTCGGATAAAACTCATTTTGTTCAGAGTTAACTGGAAATCCTATGTTTTTCGGGGGTGACCAATCTGAATTTTTATCCTTCCGTTCCACATACCAGATATCGAAATCTTTCTTTTCTTTTTGAAGTTCATTGACTGGACGGTCCGATACAAAATATAATCTTTTTTGATCGCTGCTAAGAAAAGGTTCCATATACATGAAAGCATTGCAGAATGGTAACAACATCGGTTCCGACCATTTATCAGCATTTTTCTTGATACAGACAATCTGAGAAATATCATCATTGGGACTTTGAATCGTAAAGAATGCCTCGTTACCATCACTCGAAATACAGAAATCCCTTACATTCTGAAATTGATTAAGCGTTTTATCGAATAATTCCACATCCTTTTTTTGAGAAAACAAGATTGGAGAAATGGTAAAAGCCAATAGGAATATAACGATTCTTGACATATCAAATAAATTAAACGTTTGCAAGTCTAAAAGTAGAAATTAACTTTTAGTTTTCTATGCACCAAAGATTGAACATTGACTATCATTTTCGGTTAATAACTTCTGTTGCATCGCAAAAAAAAGATTTGTACATTTACCATCGTCTTATAAGGGGTGCCTTTGAATTTTTCAAAAGCTGAGATTATACCCAATAAACCTCGATAAAATCGGGTTTATGCACCAGATCAGGGTAATGCCTGCGTTGGGAAAAGGTTATGTTTTACGGAAAGTAGCAACTTCCCCTTTGTTGCTATAGGTTGAACAAATTTTAAGAATAATCATTAAAATGTTTGTAAACAGAATAATTGAATTTTTCATTCTGCAGTCAAAATAGTATTACCTATGGAAATATTTGTAAACGATATTAAAAAAGAAATTGACGAACCGAGCAGTTTGTTTTGGTTGGTCAACAGTGAATTGGGTGACAAACAAAATGGTGTAGCAGTTGCAGTCAACAATAATGTAATCCCAAAAAAGGAATGGACCAATTGTCTATTGAAAGAACAAGACAAAATTTTAATCATAAAAGCCACACAGGGTGGATAACTGTACGGACAAGTCG
>CAIUKX010000301.1 GCA_903899795.1 uncultured Flavobacteriales bacterium | reverse complement strand
GTATAACTCCACCTGATCGCAGTTCAAATAATTCACTGGTAAATACAATCAACTCTTCAATAGAAGCTCTCAATCCAGCTGAAAAACAAGAATTAGAAACAATATTAGCAAAATCAACAAAAACTGCTGAAGATAACGCCCGAATCGAGGAAATCATTAAAAAAGAACTCAATTCTATTCCTGTAGAAAGTAAAAGTACAGCTCAAAAAGAATTGGAAAATATTCTTTCAAAGCCTCTCAAAACAACTGAAGATATTATCCGTGTTCAAGAACTTGTAAAAAAAGAAATCAACCAAACTCAAGAAAACGTTCCCCCAATAAAGGAATTAGTAAAAAATGAAACAAATTTACCTAGTTCATTTGACAAAAGTCCAGAACAAAAAGAACTGGAAGTACTACAAGCAAAACCCGTGAAAACGGCACAGGATATCGCTCGAATCGAAGAAATCAATAAACAACAACCCGTTATCCTAGTAGATATTGAGAAAACTCCAGAACAAAAAGAATTGGAAATTTTGCAAGCAAAACCTGAAAAAACACCTCAGGACAATAAACGTATTCAAGAGTTAACCAAGGTTGTTGAAATTACCCAAGCAAAAAACAACATTGTTGAACTAGAAGACAAACAAAAAGATTTAGATCAGAAACTGAAACCACAGGAAACTGGTCAAATATCAATAGCAGGAAAATCAAGAGAAGAAATTGATCGTTTGGTCATCCGTGAAAAATCATCCGTATCGAATGGGAACAGAAAAACGATTCACCCGGATGTGGGAGTCAGATTATCCAAAATCGATGTCGATAAGATGGACACAAACACCGTTATTTTACTGAATTTGAACCTTCAATTTGAAGGTGATGCACCGATCATAAATAATGCTTCCATACAGGAAATCGATCTCCTTGTCAAATTCTTAAAGAAAAACAACTCCCTGAATGCCTTTATTCGTGGTCATGTTTGTTGCGGAGATAACATGGCCTTAAGTAAAAAAAGAGCCAAAACCGTTTATGTTGAATTACTTCGAAGAGGTATAAAAGCGGAACGTTTAAGATATCAAGGATATAGCAACACTATTCCAGCAGTTGATCCTGAAAAAACAGAATTGGATCGTGCTAAAAACAGGAGAGTCGATGTTATGTTTTCAAAAACAAGCAGAAGCAATGCACCCGATTTAAGTGTGAACCCAGAAGATTCTACAGTCAATAAAGCAGCTATATTCAGTGGTGACGATAGTAAAATAGAAGTTGAAATGCTTGGGAATTCTAATGTTGAACTAAACACATCAGGAATGACCCAGGACCAAATCGACAACATGCTAGTCAGAGACAAAACCAAACCTTCTAACAAGAAGGAAAATCTGGATATGGGGGGGAAACTTGCTAAAATCAATGTGGAAAGTCTGAAAAAATCAGTTGTTTTGGTTATCATGAGTATTCAATTTGAAGGAACTGAAGGTATCATGAACGAAGTGGCAACAAAAGAAATGGATGATTTATTCAGTTTCCTAAGTCAAAACACAGAAGTAAATGCATTTATCCGTGGACACGTTTGTTGTGGTGATAATATGAAGTTGAGTAAAAAAAGAGCTAAATATGTCTACGATGAATTGATTAAAAGAGGAATTGATAAAACACGTCTAAGGTACCAAGGATTCAGTAATACGTTATTGCTTGTCAGTCCTGAACGTACCGAAGCTGACCGAGAAAAAAACAGACGAGTTGATATCATCTTTTCGGCCAAATAAATTCTTGAGCTGAGTTTTCAAATTAGATCCAATTTATCCCACTCCTCTTTGGATGAATTTACATATGTTCCTTCAGCCAACATAAGCATATCCTGAATTTTCAATATTTCAGGATATTGAGTTGCTGTGAATAGGTATTTATTTTTCTTCGAGCCAAACAATTGAATTTCTTCAAAATGACGATCATCCAGAATTTTATAAAAGGTTCTGTTATTCGATAACTTTCTATATTGTGGAAAGACTGTATCTTTAGCATTCATTCAACGAAAATACTAAATATCATACAGAAATTATGACCAAGAAAGAGAAAGCACAATACATTATCGATGAATTGGAACGGTTATATCCCACAACTCCGGTTCCACTTGATCATACGGACGCATATACCTTATTGATCTCTGTGCTGCTATCAGCTCAATGTACCGATATTATGGTGAACAGAATTACACCTTCACTTTTCCGTTTGGCCAATAATCCTTTTGATATGATTAAACTCACGCCTGATGAAATACGAGAAATCATCAAACCTTGCGGCTTATCCCCTCGGAAGTCACACGCTATTTATAATCTTTCGCATATTTTAATCGATAAATACAACGGAGAAGTACCGGATCAAATGGAATTACTGGAAGAATTACCTGGTGTTGGACATAAAACAGCCTCTGTAGTTATGGCTCAAGCCTTCGGAGTTCCAGCCTTTCCAGTTGACACACATATCCATCGATTGCTCACCCGATGGGGTGTTACAAGTGGAAAAAACGTCGTCCAAACCGAAGCAGATGCTAAAAAGATATTCCCTAAAGAGTTATGGAATAAACTTCATCTTCAGATTATATTTTACGGCCGTGAATATTCTCCTGCTAGAAATCCAAAAAGAGAGTTGGACTTCATCACAAATACGATAGGAACAAAAGAAGCTTTATTGGAGCTGAAATAATTTACTTCGCTCCTTTCCCTTTCAAATATCTTTCAAACCATTGATCCTGTTCCCAAAGCAAGTGCAATATGCTTTCTTTTGCAGCGTAACCATGACTTTCTTTTGGTAACAATACCAATCGTGCAGGATTTCCTAATCCTTTCAAAGCATTGAAATAACGCTCACTTTGAAGTGTAAATGTTCCTGGATTATTATCAGCCTCTCCGTGTACCAATAATAATGGAGTTTTCATTTTATCTGCTGACATGAAAGGAGACATTTCGTTGTAGACTTTAGGAATATCCCAGTAACTTCTCTCCTCGCTTTGAAATCCAAACGGAGTCAAAGTACGGTTATAAGCTCCGCTTCTCGCTACACCACAGGCAAACAAGTTAGAATGTGTCAACAAATTAGCTGTCATGAAAGCACCGTATGAATGTCCACCTACAGCCACTTTTGTTCGGTCTATATACCCTAAAGAATCGACCGCATCAATTGCAGCTTTCGCATTGGCAACTAATTGAGGTAAGAAACTATCGTTTGGCTCTTCTTTACCTTCACCCAAGATTGGAAAAGCAGCATTATCCAATACCACATAACCACGTGTTACCCAATAAATCGGTGATCCATAATTCGGAAATGTAAATTCATTCGGATTCGAAGTATTTTGTCCAGCACTATTTTTATCCTTAAATTCCTGTGGATAAGCCCACATAATCATCGGTAATTTTTCCTTTTTAGCACGATCATATCCTACAGGCAGGTACAAAGTCGCTGAAAGCTCTACACCATCCGGTCTTTTGTATTTAATCACTTGTTTATAGACACTTTCAATCGATTTAAAAGGATTTGTAAAGTTTGTGATTTGAACTGGTGCAGTCTTTTTTGTAATCGTTCGAACATAGTAATTCGGATATTCAGTCGGAGATTCCAAACGAATCAAAACCTCTCCTTTTTCGATGTTTGCAAACGAAATTAAGGTCTCTTTTTTTGTAGTGTACTCCGAAAGATATACTCTTTGTTTTTTACCTGTAGAAAAATTCATTTTATCGATAAACGGAAACTGACCTTTATCGGTGAATCCTGAACCTATTAGATATCCTTCATTTTTATGGATGTATAAAACATATCGACCGTATTCATTCTTTTTCATTTCAAAATTTCCCGGATCACTGTATGCATCTTGCGAATTTCGATCAAAAATCACTTTCGGAGCCTGTACAGGATTAGATGGATTAAAAATATACGTTTTTGTATTTCTGGTATTCCACCAACCATCTACTACCAAAGCAATTTGATCGGTACCCCATGAAATGTCTTCAAATCGCTGAGGTGTTTTTAACATGGACTTCGAAGCACCATCAAAAGGTGCATCCCACTGAAAAACCTCATCACGGAAATCAACTTTCTTTTCTGGATCACCTTCATCCAATGCCTGAACGTAACAAAGAGTCGCCGGCTTATCATCTCTCCATGACATATCTCTTTTTCCCGTACGAACTGCCATCGTTCCTTTTGGTAAAACCTCAATAAGCGGTACATTATTCACCTCTTTCACCAATTCTCCAGTCGATTTATAAACAGTTGAATTATACGCAAAACGATCGTATTGAACAATATAAGAAAAAGGCTTCTGCATTTTGGATATCATTATATAGGTTCCATCCGGCGAAAAAGACATATAAGACCACATTCCCTTTTCTTTCCATTGCATTGACGACCCGTCTAATTTCACTTGCATCAAATCGGAAGTAATTAATGTTTCAAAATTTTGCTCATCCATTTTGTTTTTCAACAAATCCTGGTAGGTTCTGTTTTGAGCTTTTGAACCATTACTGTTACTGATTGTAGGTCCAGCCGGTAATTCCTTTGCCGTATTGATCAAAGTTGCTCTTTGTTTTGGCAAAGTCTTCACTAACAAAGAATGATTGTCTTTAAACCATGTATATGGCATTCCTAAATTTGCATTCAAGATACCATCCGTTAATTTTTGTGCTTTAGCTGTTACAACATCGATCACCCAAAGTTCAACCCCAGTTGAGGAAGTATTTGTAAATGCAATTTTTGTCTCATCAGGCGACCACGACAAGAAAGCAATTTTTGGATTCGTTGGTAAATTGGAAACCTGTACCAAATCAGAACCTTTGAATTTTCGAATTTTCAGGTTGTTATTATAGGTAATTGTGCTTGATATATTCGTAATCGGATTAATTCTCAATCCCCCTAATTTCATTTCTTCCTGCGATAAATCCTCTAAATTTTTATAGGTATTTCTATACGTGAAAAGAATATATTCATTTTTACTATCGGTCAAAACAGATGGTGCTCTTTCGTAATCGACCAATTCCATAATTTCTTTGGGAGGCTTCTGATAAGTTAGATTTTCTTGGGCTACCACACAGATATTACCTGTAAGGAGTAATTGCAAAAGGAGAATTGTTTTTTTCATAGTCCGTCTTAATTTGATCGGTAAATATAAACAGATAATGATTCAATGAATCACCGCTTGTGTATTAATTTCACCAATTATTGGGACGCTAGAGAATTTGCAGGAATCGAAAGTACAGAAATAATCAGTAGAATAGATTTTTTTCGTTAAGCTCAAAAAGAAATTGAAGTTGATTTAAAGTGAGGTCTGTGGATTCCTTTTTCACTTCATGAAAAAGAAAAAAAAGAGGGGCAAGCTACTTATATCGCACCG
>CAIUKX010000300.1 GCA_903899795.1 uncultured Flavobacteriales bacterium | reverse complement strand
GAATTACCTAATAAGTCCATCATTCTATGACCATTCTTTGTAATCATCTTTCGATTACCCCAAGCAATTGTTGAAGCAAGAAAGCTAGCGATTTCAATATCTTCTTTTAGGGTGTATCTATGTGGAACGCTTATTGGGTCTGGAGCGATGAAGTCAGTGGTGTTAAACTCTTCTACTTTAGCATCCAAGAACTCTTTAAGTTCATATTTAGTTAAACCCATTGTTACGTTAATATTGCATTGTATATTTGGCAAATATAGGATTAAATATGAGTGTATTTTCAACAACACTAATTACCCGAGTAAACATGTTTCTAAGATGGCTTGTTCGCGACGATAAGAAAGGAGTTGATTTCGGTATATGGAAAACGATTTCTCCAAGCGAATTATCGGTTCCACTGGATGTTCATACCGCTAATGTTGCAAGAAAACTGAACCTCGTTACCCGAAAACAAAACGATGGAAAAGCGCTGGAAGAATTAATGTCACAACTTCGGGAATTTGATCCAGCTGATCCATCTAAATATGATTTCGCGCTTTTTGGTTTGGGTGCGTTTGAGAGGTATTAAACGCATTTCAAAACCAATTTACTTTCAATCGAAGAAAATACGAGAAAAATAGTCACTTTACGATTGAGAAATAGAATTAAGCGTACTTTTGTCTCATTAAAAATAAAATTTCAAATCCAATCATGAATTGTACATATCAACTTGACGAAAACGATTACCTTACTCACCTGCTTTTTACCATTTCTAAATCGTCGAGTGCGAACAAAACCCGGACAAAAATCAGATTATTGGTAACAATTTCGTTGTTACTCTTTGCCTTTATTTCTTTTGGAAATCACTCAAAAGGTCAAGCCATTTATTTCACAATCATGGCCATGTTAACCTTTTTGTTCATGCCTTTGTACACGAGATGGAGTTACAAAAAAACATACTTGAAACATGTTCGAAAATTCTATCAGGAAAGAATGTCTGAAACCACTAATGTCACAATTTCAGAAAAAGATTTGACCATTTCAGATAGTAAGGGAAATTCAACTATGAGCATCAGCGATATCGAAGCCATTAATGAATTGAACGATTATTACTACTTGTTGTTAAAATCGGGACCTTCTATCATTTTACCAAAACAAAAAATTGAAAATAATACTGAACTGGAAGGAAAATTAAAACAACTTTCAACTGCAAAATCGATTCCGTGGAACGACGAAACCAACTGGATCTGGAAGTGATTTTTCGAGTCTTTTCTGTGGATGATTTAGAAACTATTTAATTTTACTATCTTTGAAACATGAAGTTTGTATATCCTGAATTTCTTTGGGCTCTAGGTGTACTGGTTATACCGGTTATTATCCATTTATTTAATTTCAGAAAATACAAAACCCTCTATTTTTCCAGCTTAAAATTCATTCAGTTTGTCGATCAGCAAACCCGATCAACTCAAAAACTAAAGCATTTACTGATCTTAATCGCAAGAATGCTTGTCTTTGCCTGTTTGGTTTTTGCCTTCGCGCAACCTTATATTCCTGCATCTATAGATGCCCGCAAGGGAGGAAAACCAGTCGTTGCTATTTACATCGATAATTCCTTCTCTATGTCTATGAAAGGCACTGAAGGTGAAATGATTTCTGAAGCAAGAGAAATGGCTCGAAAAATGATTACAGGCGCCAGTCTTGATACACGTTTCATGCTTGTAACCAATGCTATGAGTGGGATCGAGCAACGGATCGTGAGTAAATTGGATGCATTGGAACGTTTGGATAAAATAGATGCTAGTCCAATGGTTCGAAATGTTGGTGATGTCATTCAAT
>CAIUKX010000299.1 GCA_903899795.1 uncultured Flavobacteriales bacterium | reverse complement strand
CACTTTTTTATTCCAATCAGCAAGTAATTTACGTACTCCCTGTGACCCAAAATTGGTTTCCAATAGTTTCGTTGTTGAACCATCCTTTGCAGGGTTATCTTTTGAATGAAATTCCCCTTGGTAATAAAAGATTCGATCTTCGGAAAGTAAGAAAGTAACCCCGTTATTAATTTTCGCTGGATCTTTTGGAGGATCGTTCACATCAGGTTTCGCTGGATAAGTCAAACTCATCACTTTCGGTTTACTGAATGTAGATGTCAAGACGAAAAAAGTCAGCAACAAGAAAGCCAAATCCACCATGGGTGTCATGTCGACTCTCGTAGATCCTTTTTTTGCCCTTTTCTTTCCTCCTTTTTCGTGGCCTCCGCCACCATCTCCCATATCTGCCATAATCTCTTATTATAATTCTCTACCTGCTTCCAAAGAAGTGATAAAGTTTAAGTTATTTTCTTTGATATCTCTAAAAGTTTCAATGACCATTTTCGCACGTTCGTAAACGGTTTTACCATCTACTCTCAAGATATAGCGAAGTTTAAAATCATCAGCTTTTGCTTCAGGGTCTTTTGCTACGGCCTCTAGGTATTTCTCCTCACCAGCCTTACTTCCTTCACGTTTACTGAAAATAATCCAATCCTTTAATTCGTTATTTGTTTTCTCAACAGGAACTGAAAGTCCGGATACTTTTTTTCGTTCTTCAGGAGCCATATCCAAATAATTAGGCAATTGTCTCATAGAACATCCAAAACTGGATAACTTCACAAATTCCTTATATTGCTTTGGTGAAAACGGAACTCTGTATTTGGCAGACATGCTTTTTAGCAATGCTAATTTAGCTTGTTCTCCAGCTGTAAATCCATAAAAGATTCTTCCTCCTTTATCGATAGAAATCAATACTGAATTTTTCGGAATTTCCAAAGAAGCTATACTCGACGGTGAATCTACCGGAATATCATCTGAACGGAAGTTTGCCGCAAGCATGAAGAAGGTCACTAACAAGAAAGCCAAATCCACCATCGGAGTCATGTCGATCGAAGGAGATCCCTTTGGGCCTTTTATTTGAGCCATTTCGTTCGTTTAAAATTGTTAATACTAGCTTTAATTGTGAATTGTAAAATTACTTCACGTTAGCAGAGAAATCTTGAACGATTGTAAATGACGCCTCGTCCATACTGTGAGTCATTTGATCCACCTTAGTAGAGAACAAGTTAAAGAAGATAATAGAAATTGTTGAAGCGAAGATACCCAAAGCGGTATTGATCAATGCCTCAGAAATCCCTGTTGCTAATTGTGCCGTATCCGGTGTACCACCTGCCATCGCAGCAAATGATTTAATCATCCCCAATACCGTTCCGATCAAACCGATCAAAGTTGCAATAGATGCACAAGTAGATAAGATCACTAAGTTTTTAGATAACATTGGTAATTCCAAAGCTGTAGCTTCTTCCAATTCTTTTTTCAATGATTCAACTTTGTCTTCTTTTGACATAGAAGAATCATTTTGAACATTTTCATATTTTGTTAAACCAGCCAAAACAACATTTGCTAATGAACCTCTTTGTGCATCACACTCTTCTTTCGCAACCGAAAGTTCTTTGTTACCCATCAAATCTTTCATCTTTACAACAAATTTGTTTAGGTTTCCTTTTCCTTTAGCTTTAGCCAAACTTACGAAACGCTCTACTGTAAAAATGATAACGATAAAGTTAATCGCTAATAAGAAAGGTACGATAATCCCTCCTTTGTATACAATACCTAAGTAATTACCTTCCATAGGTTCACCAGTGTTATCTCCGTCCACAAAGTTCCCTTTGTCACCGAAAATTTTGTAATACACTACGAACCCGATTATCAATGTAACAGCAATTACAATTGATGATACCAATGATGAAAAACCTCCTGCTGATTTTTTTGTACTCATAATTTGAATTTTTTATTTCTGTTAAAGTTTATGGGGGCAAACTTAACAAAAAGGTTTTAATTAAAAAGTAATAATTGTAAGAAAAATATTGATAATTGATTAAACGGTATCTTTTCTAATTTATTCTGTTTGAGTGTTAAATAAATATTAACGAATGGTAATGTTTATTTAATGTTTTGTATGTTTTTTAGTGGAGATTTTGATTGT
>CAIUKX010000298.1 GCA_903899795.1 uncultured Flavobacteriales bacterium | reverse complement strand
CAAGCCCAAACTTCTTCTTCAGAAATATAGTCGAACAGCAAGCTTTTTCCATCTTCAAATCCTTTTCCATTTTTACGGATTCCATTACCCACTTCTTCCAAACGATCGCGGGTATCCATCATAATTTTACGAGGAGATAATTTTTTTCCAGTAATATTTGCCGGACAAGAAGAGGTACAACGCCCGCATTCCGCACAAGAATAAGAATCCAATAAGTTTTTCCAAGTCAAATCTGTTACATCCTTTGCTCCGAAACGAGTTGGTTCAGCACTACCTTCAGCAGGTACAGCGTAAGGATCAGCATTCGGATCCATCATCAATTTCACTTCATTTGTAACTGATTCAAGATTCGTGAATTTCCCTTTTTTATTCAAGTTTGAATACCACGTATTCGGGAAAGCAAAAATGATATGCAAGTGTTTTGAAATCGGCAAATAATTTAAAAAGGCAAAAACCATGAAAATATGTCCCCACCATCCAATTCTTTCTATTACATGCAAAGTTCCTTCGGATAGATTCCCAAAAGCCAATGGTCCGAACCAAGAACTAACTGTCAATCCCAATGATCCGTCACCCAAATTTGTTGCGTGGGACCATCCGTTTCTGTACAAAACTTCATCCGCCCCATTCATCATGAATATAAAACAAATCAACGTGATTTCCATCAGAAGGATCATGTTCGCATCTTTTTTAGGCCATCCCGCTAATTCTTTCATATTCAAACGCGGAAGTTTCAATAAATTTCTTCTCGATAAAAATGCAAATGTTGCTACAAAAGCCAAAACGGAAAGTACTTCTATGAAACTTACCAAGAAGGTATAAAAACCTCCTAAAGCAGGACGGAAAACACGGTGTGTCCCAACCACTCCATCCACAATGATTTCGATTAATTCGATTTGAGTAATCACAAATGCTGCATAAAGCGCCAAATGCAATAATGCAGGAACCGGACGTGCAAACATTTTCTTTTGCCCCAAAGCCACCAAGGTCATAACCTTCCATCGTTCGGATTTATTGTCCGTTCTATCGATATCTCGTCCCAATAATATATTAGCACGAATTTTCAGGATATTTTTGGTAAAGAAACCAAATCCAACAAGCGATAGTAGTATAAAAACAAGTGTTGAAACCATTGTTATTCTGTTTTATTTTTGAATTGTAGTAGAGTCTAAGATTTGATGTAGCTTCTTTTCTTCGTCAGCTTTTAGATGCAAACCTTTCGATTTACGTCCAATGAACGAGATATTCACATATCTTTCAGGATGTGCTTCCAAATCAGTTACCAAACTCTGTAAATCATTATTTGTTTCAATCAATTCATTATAGAGTGATTCATCTTTCAATAATTTACCAATTGTTCCTGTACCGCTGTTTGCCAACTCTAAAGTTGTGTTCAATCGCTTGATTGTTTGCTGAGCATCTCCAATTACTTGTTTGAAATTCGAAGTCACCATTTCATCCGTAATTTTCTTGGTATTTCCGATAATATCAGCCACTTTATCGTTACTCAGTCTCAAATTATTAGAAATACTTTCAACATTCGTCATAATGTGATCAAATTTGAGACGTTCATCAGTAATCAAACCTTCCACCTGTTCAGCAACAACACCGAATCGCTTGATTGAAACTTTTAATTCCTCCATACTACCCTGTAATTCCGAAGTAGCCGTAGTATCCCAAAAAGAGGAGAAAGATGAAACCAATTTATCAACTTTTCCCATCATTCCCTGCAGACGAGTCGTTATAGGATCTGCATATGCTTTCACTTGTGAGAACATATCGACTGCAACTGAACCAACCATGGATTGTCCGGGTTTATAATATCCTTTGGAAAGATCAGGGTTCAATTCCAGTACCAAACCTTTTGTCAGTAGATCCAGCGCACCAATTTCAATTGTTGATCCAACGGGAATTCTTATGTTTTTATCGTTAATGTTAAATTTTATTCGAACCTGACGTTCTGGAACTTGTGTTAAGTCATTATCTACTGACAACACTTTACCAACAGGTACCCCATTCAAAACCACAGAACTAGCAGGTGCAATCCCTCCTGAATTCGGGAAATATGCGTAATATACTTTATCTCCTCCCAAAAAGCTACTGCCTTTCAAAAAATTCACTCCGGTAACCAATAAACCAATGGCTGCCAAAGCGATAATACCTGTTTTTAATTCCTTTGATACTTTCAAAACTCTATTTTTCTGCTAATTTAATAGCTTTTTCTATATTAATGCGCTCTCCGTTTAAAAATGCTACTACAAATGCATTCTGAAATCCTTTCGCTTTCAATTCCGTTCTATAGTTTGAAGCGCCTTTGAAGTCATTCACGTATTTTCCAACAGTATACTTAAACAATCTATCCTGTTGATATTCATACACTTCCAATCCTTTAAATTTAGAATCTGTTGAAGCAACTTTCTTCTCTGAAGTCTCAATTTGAACCCTGAAAATAACTTTATCTTTTTCAGGAATTGTTCCTGTTTTTTTGATTTCTTTTACTTCCTTTTTTTCTTCTTCGATCAGCTTGGTTCCTTCCGATTCTCCTGAAGTTTTTACCACAATACCTTCCAATTCATTTTTATAGTTTTCAAAGGCTGTAAACATAGCTGTTGACATTTTGACCTGTGAGGTAGAATCAGCCAAAAACTTTTCTTCATTGGCATTCGTTAAAAAACCGGTTTCAATCAACACACTCGGCATAGTTGTTTTATAGAGAACGATAAAACCTGCTTGTTTCACACCTCTGTCTGAACGACCTATTTTCTTGAATTGATCCTGTAATTTTGAAGCAAAACTGATCGATTGATCTAAAAATGTAGCCAGTTGAATCTGTCGGGCGATAATCGCATCAGGGGACATATCCACATCTTTGTATTTTTGTCCTTTATCATCCTCGTCATAAATAATGGAATTCTCCCGTTCTGCGATAGCTTGTTGTGCTTCAGTCCTATGCAATCCCAAAACATACGTTTCCACACCATAAACGACTTCAGTAGCTGAATTTGCATGGATACAAATAAATAAATCAGCATTGTTACGATTGGCAATTTTTGCACGTTCATCCAATTCCACAAAAACATCTTTATCACGTGTGTAAATCACTTTGATTTCTGGATATTTCTTTTGAATCATGTCGCCCAATTTCAAAGCCATCGACAAACAGACGTTTTTTTCGTGCGCAGAATGACCGTGACATCCGGGATCTTTTCCTCCATGACCAGCATCGATCACAACTGTATTAATAGCAGGAGTAGCTGATCCATTCTTTTGCGAGAAGGAGTATTGAAAGAGAAAAAACACCAAAAAAAGTAAAATGGCATAGTTTCTGTTATATTTCGCACTATTATCCTTCATGAACAAGGTTATTTTATAGTTTTGTAATGAAATTTTCTATACAGGTTACAAATTTACTTTTAATAGTTGACTAAAATTCGTGTCATACTCTTAGTTTTCTTAAGCACATTGTTAATAATGTTAACAACGGTGGTCGGATACAGTCAAACTACCGATAAACCTGATACAATAAAGAAATCCAAGACGGATACGATCTATGTTAACGATGAATCATTTGAGGAAGAAGCCGTTTACGGTGCCCGCGATTCTATCTTTATCGATTTAAAAGAGAATAAAATCCATCTTTTCGGCGAAGCATACCTTGAATACCTAGGAACAAATATGAAAGCCGGTTACATTTTGGTTGACCTGAAAAAAAATGAAGTTTTTGCCACTTACGTATACGACAAAGACAGTACAAAAATCGAATACCCGATTTTTAAGAACGGTGCAGAAGAAATTCAAGCTTCACGCATTCGGTATAATTTCACTACTCAAAAAGGATATATTGAAGAAGTCAAAATCAAGCAGGATGAAATTTTCCTCTACATGGAAACTGCGAAACGACAGCAAAACGGTGAAATCCATTTTCGACAAGGAAGATTTACAACCTGTGATTTAGATGAACCTCATTACCATTTTCAGCTTTCGAAAGCCGTCATGATTCCTGATAAACGGATCGTTACAGGCCCGATGAATCTTTGGTTGAAAGGTGTACCGACTCCTTTCGGACTTCCATTTGCAGTCATTCCGCAATCGAAAACCAGAACAAACGGACTTTTATTTCCTCAGATTGTTCCGCTTTCGGGCTACGGATTCGGTGTTCGTGACTTAGGTTATTATTTTCCTATCAATGACAGAATGCATACGAGTGCTTATGTCACACTTTTCAGTCACGGAAGTTGGGGATTGCGCAATAAAACTGATTATTTCACCCAATACAAACGCAAAGGTTCTTTCGATGTTGGTTATCAAGAATTAAGAGCAGGATTCCCTAGTAATACCAAGCAGGATAAATTATCCATCATGTGGAGCCATCAAAAAGACACAAAATCAAATCCTTACTGGTCGTTTACTTCCAATGTCAATTTTATCTCTGACAACAATGCTAAAAATAACCTGGATCCTCAGAATACACAGTATTTCAACAATCAGTTGAACTCAGACATCAACCTTTCGAGAACATTCCCCGGTAAACCTGTAACGATGGGTCTAAAACTTTCCATGAAACAGAGTACAACCTCAAAAAACATTGCGTTGACAAGTCCGATTTTTACAGCCAATGTCACCCGTTTCTTTCCTTTCAAAAAATTTATTGAAGGTAAACAAGAGTGGAAGCAAGTATTTTCCCGCTTGGCAGTCGCTTATAATTTCGAAGGACAAAACAAATCCGTGTTCAAAGATGCCCTCTTGCAGCAAGCCAACTTTGCTCAAATTGGAAATGAATTCAAAAATGGAATCTCTCAGAATGTCTCGATACAAACTACCGCCGGATTCTTTAAAAACACTTGGAAGCTGACACCATCGATCAATTATTCCAATAAACTGAACTTTCAACAAATTCAAATGACCTACAATTCTTCAACAATGAAAGTTGATACAGCTCGTTTGCAAAAAGCAGGATACACACAGGACTTGTCTTTCAATGCATCTTTGACTACTGTCGTTTATGGCTACTATCGTTTCGTTGGAAAAAACAAACCCCTTCTCCGACACATGCTGACACCGAGTTTTGGATTCAGATACATTCCAAATTTGAATACAATTAATGTCTTAGATACAGGAACAAACGTTATCAAACACATCAACTACTCTATTTTCCAGGAAAGTGTCTACTCATCCAGTGCTACTAAAAGTCAAGCACTTATTACTTTTGGCTTCAACAATACCTTTGAATTAAAAACTGTTTCGAAAGCCGATACGGTAACCGGATTCAAGAAGACACGAATTATTGACGCCTTGACTTTTAATGGAACGTATGACCTGATGAAGGACACCATGAAATTATCTGAAATTGCAATGAATCTTAGGATTAGTCCTGTAAAAGCGATTAATTTCGTTGCTTCATCGAGCTATAGTCCTTATGAATGGCTGGAATCCACCGGTAAGGCTATTGCAAAATATGCACTCTCTTCCAGTGGGAAAATAGGACGTTTAACAACGACCAATCTAACCACTACTTTAACAATTACATCCAAAGAAAGTCAGAAAAAGTTGGAAGATATTTCCAAAAACAACGGGATGAACTGGAATGCCGATTACACGTATTTCACGTTATATCCTGAGCGTGTAGTGAATTTTGACATTCCCTGGAAATTTAATTTCTCACACGTCTATTCGATAGTCGCAAACACGAACAAAACTTCAGCCTTCAACAAAGATTACCGGCAAATTCAAACCATTTCTGCCAACGGAGATGTGAGTTTCACGAAACGTTGGAAAATCATTGGAACAGTTAATTTCGATGTAAAAACAACTCGTATCACCTACACTACGCTGACTTTATCCAGAAATATGCATTGTTGGGCACTATCTTTCAACTGGATTCCAATTGGTCAAAACCAAAGTTTCCTGTTCAGCCTTCGTTCAACAGCTTCTCTCTTCAAGGATGCAAAATTGGATTTGAGAAAACCACCGATATTCTTTTAGACACAAGACTGGAAGAAGCAAGACAAAAGACTCAGAATAGATAAATTGAAAAAT
>CAIUKX010000297.1 GCA_903899795.1 uncultured Flavobacteriales bacterium | reverse complement strand
GGTGGTGCTACAGGAGCTTCCATAACTGCTGGTTCATTACCTCCAGGAGTAACAGGAACATTTGCCGCAGGAGTATTTACAATTACAGGAACACCTACTTCTGGAGTAGGTAGCCCTTACAGTTTTACAGTTACAACTTCAGGTGGTGCTTGTACGGCAGCAACATTAAGTGGAACGATTGCAGTAATCTCTCAAACTATTGCGTTGACATCTGCAGCGTTTACAAATTCTCAAAGTTTATGCTTGGGTACTCCAATCGTAGACATAACTTATGCAGTGGGGGGCGGTGCGACAGGAGCAGTTATTTCTGCTGGAGCTTTACCTCCGGGAGTAGCAGGGACATTTGCAGCAGGTGTATTCACAATTACAGGAACACCAACAGCAATAGGAACTTTCTTCTATGATGTAACATCAACAGGACCTTGTGGTGGAGCAACTGAAATCGGTTCAATTACAATTAATCCTGTGATTAGTGGTAATACTGCAGGTACAGATGTTACCATTTGTGACGGAACTTCTACAACATTGATTGGTGGAGCTGTTGCAGGTGGAGATGGTAACTATACATATTTATGGGAAACTAGTTTGGTTTCAGGCGGACCTTATAATCCAGCACCAGGTGTAAATAACGGATCGAATTATACAACTGCAAACTTGAATGCAACAACTTACTTTGTAAGAACAGTTACCTCAGGTGGTTGTTCAGATCTTTCCGCTGAAGTTACTGTATCATTAGATCCTTTACCTACAGCTTCTGCAGGTGGAACATCAACAATATGTTCAGACGAAGCTGCTACTGTATCAGGTGCTGCTTCAGCTAATGGTACGATAGCTTGGTCACATAATGGTACAGGAACATTGACTAATGGTGGAACATTAACACCAACCTACACAGCCACTGCTGCTGATGCAGGAAATACAGTCATATTAACAATGACAGTTACGGGAACAAATACATGTGGTACGGCAACAGCGACAGCTACTTATACAATAAATGTTAATCCATTACCGACAGCAACCGCTGGTGGTGTAGCAACTATTTGTGTGAATGATTCTGTAACTGTTAATGGTGCAACTGCTACAAATGGTACTGTGCTTTGGACCTCAAACGGAACAGGAACACTAACAAATGCTTCAACATTAACTCCTACCTATAAAGCAGGAGCTGGTGACGCTGGAAATGTAGTGACATTGACGATGACAGTTACAAGTACAGTTCCTTGTGTTCCGGCAATTGCTCCGACAGCAATCTTTACTGTAAATGTTAATGCTGCTCCGGCCGTTCCTGTGAATGCAGGTGTTGATGATACTCTGAATATAGGGAATTCGGTTACATTAAACGCAACTGGAGGATCGATTGTAACTTGGGTTTGGTCACCATCAGCTTCATTGGATGATCCGTTTGTGCATAACCCGTTAGCTTCACCTGATTCGACAACAACGTATCAAGTAGTGGCAACTCATTTAAATGGATGTAAAAGTACAGATGCTGTAACGGTTGTAGTACTTAATGATTTCAATTTGATTATTGCTAATACAATGACTCCAAACGGAGATGGAAAAAATGATACTTGGAATATTCAAAGTATTGATAAATTTCCTAACACTGAGGTTATTGTAGTGAATAGAGATGGGGTAATCGTATTTGAGGACACTAATTACTCAAATAATTGGGATGGAAAATACAAAGGGAAAGATTTACCGGATGCGACCTATTATTACATTGTGAAATTTGCAGGATCCGATAAAGTTTACAAGGGAGCTGTAACTATTTTACATGCAATTAAGTAAACAGAAGTAGAATAAGAAAACAAAATTATATAAAGATGAGAAATTCAGTTATAACTTTCGTATTATTTGTTCTTATTGTATTGCAAAATGCAACTGCTCAACAGATGCCATTTAGTAGTCAGTATTACTCAAATCAGTTCATTACGAATCCGGCTTTGACAGGAAATAAAGGTTCTACCAATGCTTTTATTACGCATAGAACTCAGTGGGCTGGTATTTCAGGGACACCTCAAACGACGTATTTTTCGATTGATGGTCCAGTGAAAAGAGATGGAGTTGGTTTAGGTTTATACGCTTATTCAGATGTAACAGATATTTTGAGCAGAACTGGGTTCAATGCTTCATATTCGTATCGAATTGCTTTGGATCAGGCAAAAAATCATCATTTGACTTTTGGATTAGCTCTAGGTGCGATCAGTAATAAAATCAACTTTTCTAAAATTATCGTATTAGATAATTCGGATCCGATTTTAAATTCACAACAACAAGCGAGAACAGTTCTTAATGTTGATTTCGGTTTAGCATACAACTGGAAAAAATTAGAAGTTGGTTTTGCAATTCCACAATTAATGGGAAATAAAGTAAACTACACCAATAATGTTGGTATGACAGGAACCTATAATATGGCTCGTCACTATTACGGGTCGGTTAAATATGTTTTTGATGTCAATCAATCAAGAGGAATAACAGCTTATCCTTTGTTAATGATAAGAAGCGTTGCAGGAGCTCCATTTCAATACGATTTCAATGGAGTTGTAGATTGGAAAAGACGAGGTTGGGTTGGAGTTACTTACCATAGCAATTATGCGGTGGCAGTTAGTGCAGGTATCCGATATAAAAGTTTGAGTTTTGGGTATGCTTACGATATGGGAATTAGTAAAATTCGTAAATACACAGGTACAACTTCTGAGTTCTTGTTAAGTTATACATTCGCTTCAAATGATCCTACTACTGAACCTCCACTTTGGGATACATTGATGAAGAAAATTCAGAGACTGGAAGAACATGATTCAATTCAGGCAATGGAGATTGATTCTTTAACAAAGAATGATTCGATTAAACAATTGAAATTAGATTCTTTACAACAACAAGTAGATTCAAATACTGTTGAAATTGAGCGTTTGAAAGAGAAAATCAAGGAGATAGATGCTAAAGCGCATACTCATAATCCTGGCGATGTTCACAATCCTAGTGATACTCACAAAAAGAATGATCCGGCGTCTGAAGCTGAAAAGAAAAAGTTAGCAGAAGAAAAAGAGAAGCTTGAAAAAGAATTGAGAGAGAAAAAAGAAAAAGAAGATTCTTTGAAAATGGCACAAGAGCTGGCAGAAAAGGATATTCACTCGAAAACTGATAATAGTAAAGGGTATATTTCTGTACCTGGTGGAACGTCTGTTAAAGCAGGTTACTATGTTATCATTGGAGCCTTTACAAGTGTAGATAATGCTAAGATTTTTGCTAGAGATGCAAAAAGAAAAGGATATCAAACTGCTGTTATTATTCAGAATAAAGTGAACAGTATTTATGAAATTGTTGTATATATGACAACTGATAAGACGAATGCACTTGGTAAATTAGATGGAATTAAGTCAGATTATCCGGATGTTTGGGTATTAACCTTAGAATAATAGAAAGAATTTTCACTACAATTTAAATCCGTTTGTCTAGAGCGGATTTTTTTGTTTAGATACCTTTTGAATTTATGACAGTAACTGAAAGGATGATCAACCTTTTTCGAATAAAATCTGTCAGAAAGTCATGATTCAGACACAAAAGGACAGGATCGTCTTATTTTTTGTCAGAAATAAAGCTTCATTTCCCAGATGGCATAAAGATTGACTGGATCAACTCAAATAGTTCAAAACAGAAAATTAAAATTAACAAAGTAATGGGAAAAATAATCGGAATTGACTTAGGTACTACCAACTCTTGCGTTTCAGTAATGGAAGGAAATGAGCCAGTAGTAATTGCTAACTCAGAAGGAAAAAGAACAACAGCTTCTGTAGTTGCATTCGTAGAAGGGGGCGAACGTAAGGTTGGAGATCCAGCGAAACGTCAAGCTATTACAAACCCTACAAAAACTATATCTTCTATTAAACGTTTCATGGGATCTTCTTTTGATGACACAAAAGCTGAACAAAAAAGAGTTCCTTACGAAATTGTAAAAGGAGACAATAACTCTCCGCGAGTTAAGATTGATGATCGTACATACACTCCACAAGAGATTTCTGCAATCATTCTTCAAAAAATGAAAAAAACCGCTGAGGATTATTTAGGACAAGAAGTAACAGAAGCTGTGGTTACTGTTCCTGCTTATTTCAATGATGCTCAACGTCAAGCTACAAAAGAAGCTGGAGAGATCGCAGGTTTGACAATCAAAAGAATTATCAATGAGCCTACAGCAGCAGCTTTGGCTTATGGTTTGGATAAAAAAGGTATTGATCAAAAAATCGTTGTTTTCGACTTCGGTGGTGGTACACATGACGTTTCTATCCTAGAATTAGGAGATGGTGTATTTGAAGTATTATCTACAGATGGTGATACTCACTTAGGAGGAGATGATGTTGATAATGCAATTATCGACTGGTTGGTTGCCGAATTCAAAGCGGATGAAGGTTTAGATCTTACACAAGATCCTATGGCTTTACAACGTTTGAAAGAAGCTGCTGAAAAAGCGAAAATAGAACTTTCGTCAACGATGTCTACTGAAATCAATTTACCATATATTATGCCGGTAAATGGAATTCCAAAACACTTGGTTAGAACTTTACAACGTGCGAAATTTGAGCAATTAATTGCTTCAATAGTTGAAAGAACAATTGCTCCATGTCGTTCTGCATTGAAAGCTGCAGGATTGTCTACAAGCGATATCAATGAAGTGATTTTAGTAGGAGGATCAACTCGTATTCCTGTGATTCAAGATGCTGTTGAGCGTTTCTTTGGAAAATCACCTTCTAAAGGTGTTAACCCTGACGAAGTTGTTGCAATCGGTGCAGCTATCCAAGGTGGAGTATTAACTGGTGAAGTAAAAGACGTATTGTTATTAGACGTTATTCCTTTGTCAGTTGGTATTGAGACAATGGGTGGCGTTTTCACTAAATTGATCGAATCAAATACAACGATTCCAACGAAAAAATCAGAAACTTTCTCTACTGCTTCAGATAACCAGCCTTCAGTTGATATCCACGTGTTGCAAGGAGAACGTCCGATGGCAAATGATAACAAAACATTGGGTCGTTTCCAATTGACAGATATTCCACCAGCACAAAGAGGAGTTCCTCAAATCGAAGTAACTTTCGATATCGATGCGAATGGAATCATGCACATCTCAGCTTTGGACAAAGGAACTGGAAAACAACAGTCTATTAAGATTGAGGCTTCATCAGGACTTTCTGCAGAAGAAATTGAAAGAATGAAAGCAGAAGCTTTGGCGAATGCAGATGCAGATAACAAACGTAAAGAAGAGGCTGAATCTTTGAACAAAGCGGATTCATTGATTTTCCAAACTGAACGTCAACTGAAAGAGTACGGTGATAAAATCCCTGCTGATAAAAAACAACCGATTGAAGATGCATTAACAGCATTGAAAGTTGAGTTTGAAGCAAAAAACTTCGCTAATTTGGAGCCAGCTATGGAAAAATTAAATACGATTTTCCAGGAAGCTTCTCAGGACTTATACAACGCTGCTAATGATGGTGGTGCACAAGGTGGAGCAAGTGATGCAGGAAACACTTCAAACAATCCTCAGGACGAAGTAACAGATGTTGATTTCGAAGAGGTTGTTGATGATAAAGACAAAAAATAATTCGTAAGAATTCAATTTTAAAAATGGAGATCGGTTTCGGTCTCCATTTTTTTTTTGAAAAATAGTAGAAACTGACCTTCGCTCTATAGAATGTAATATATTTAAATCTAATTATTTGTATAATTATTTACTTTAATTGTGTAATGTTTTTCATCTACAAAGAATTCATCTTTGTGTTGAATCTTCTCATTGATAGAGGATTTCAAAACTGTTAAATAATACATATAAATAATTATGAGTAAAGTAGCAATTATTTTGGGAAGTACACGCCCTAATCGTGTTGGCTTACAAGTAGCCACATGGGTATTTGAAATCGCCAGAAAACGCAGTAATGTATCATTTGAATTAATAGATCTTGAAGACTCTGATCTACCTCTTTTAGACGAACCAGTACCGGCATCGCTGGGAAAATATTCGAAAGAACATACAAAAAAATGGGCGGCTAAGATTGAATCGTTTGATGCATTTGTTTTTGTAACAGCTGAATATAACCATAGTATACCAGGAGCTCTTAAAAATGCGATAGATTTTTTGTACAAGGAATGGAACAACAAGGCTGCAGGTTTTGTCAGCTACGGAAGTGCTGGAGGAGTAAGAGCTGTAGAGCATCTTCGTTTGGTAATGGGAGAGCTTATGATTGCTGATGTTCGTGCGCAAGTTATGCTTTCATTAGCCACTGATTTTGTAAACTACAGCGAATTCAAACCAGATATTAGACACGAAAAAGAAGTTGATACTATGCTTGATCAAGTGATAGTATGGGGTAATGCTTTGAAAATGTTACGTTGATAAAGATAGATTGTGTTGGTTGAAGCACAGTCAAAATTATTGATAAGATTTTACTTTGAAAAATGAATATTGGTTTCGGACTTCATTTTTAGGAAATTTTTTAATTAGTTTTGGTTGTTTTTTACAATCTTGGTTTGATCTGTAAAATACGGTTTTAGTCTAATCATCATCATAATAATACGAACGAAATATGCAACCCCGAATAGAAATCCTTAAAGAGAAAAAACTGATCGGAAAACGATTGACAATGTCGTATGCGAACAATCAGACAGCTGATTTATGGAGAAGTTTTATGCCACGAAGAAAAGAGGTAGTGAGTAATGTATCAACAGACTTAATTTCAATGCAGGTCTATGGCAATTCCTTTAATTTCTCTCAATTTGATTTAAATGCTTTATTTGATAAATGGGCGGCTGTTGAAGTTTCAGGTTTTACAGAAATTCCAGAAGGGATGGAAATATTTACATTAGTAGGAGGGATGTATGCTGTTTTCGATTATAAAGGTTTGAATACAGATACGGCTATTTTTCAATACATTTTTGGAACGTGGTTTCCGAATTCTGCTTATGCGGTAGATCAACGGCCGCACTTTGAAGTATTGGGTGAGAAATACAAGAATTTAGATCCTGAGTCTGAAGAAGAAATTTGGATACCAATAAGGAAAAAGCAGAGTTTTTGATAATTAGGCACAAGGCATTATGAGGTTCTGAATAACTGAATATTTATGTGTTATCGTATTTTTCAAATAATTTGTAACTAAAAATAGAATTATTAATGGATTATTGTATATTTGATTATCGTGTTGATTATTTATTGAATTAGACACGAGAAAGCAAACTACCATTTTTTAATTAATCAACATTATAATCTCATGGAAATAACGAATGAACTTTTGGTTGCCGCAGGTTGTAAGTCTACAATCGCTCCTTTTTTAGTGGACCATTTCAAAGAGGTCTGTGCGAAATATAGTATAAATACACCTATTCGGTTTGCAGCTTTTATTGCCCAACTATCCCATGAATCAGGTTCATTTTTTTATACAGAAGAACTAGCCTCAGGTACCGCTTATGAAGGACGAAAAGATCTAGGTAATACACAAACTGGTGATGGTGTAAAATATAAGGGAAGGGGCTTTATTCAAATAACCGGAAGAGCAAATTATACTTCATTGACGAAGGAGTTTGGAGTTGATTTTGTCACTACACCAACTTTATTGGGTGGTAAGAATATCAATGTTTGTACAGCTGATCAAATGCGATGGGCTACTATGTCAGCCGGTTGGTTTTGGAATCGTGCAGGACTGAATACTTTGGCTGATAAAATGACTTTGGCAAGTTCTATTATGGTTGAACCTAATTTATCAAATTATAAGGCTATTACTAAGAAAATTAATGGAGGTTACAATGGTTTGGATGATCGCCAATCTAAATATGAGAAAATACGAGCTTTTTTGAATAAGTAAATCCAATAAAAAAGCCTCTGAGAAATCAGAGGCTTTTGTGATATAGAGTTTTTTGACTTTATTTATTTTTTAACAGCTTCAACAACAGCTTTGAACGCTTCCGGGTGGTTCATTGCCAAATCAGCAAGAACTTTACGGTTCAATTCAATACCACTTTTGTTAAGGTCACCAATGAATTTAGAATAACTCAATCCATGTTGACGAGTACCCGCATTGATACGAGTAATCCATAACGATCGGAAATGTCTTTTCTTTTGTTTACGACCTTCGTAAGCATAATTTAAACCTTTTTCGATTGCATTTTTAGCAACTGTCCAAACGTTTTTTCTTCTACCAAAGTATCCTTTGGCTAGTTTCATGAAGTTCTTTCTACGAGCTCTTGAAGCTACGTGATTTACTGATCTTGGCATAATTTTTTTAGTTTTTTGATGAATAGTGCATCGTTATTTCAGATGACTTAGTTACATATACACCGGGTTAAACAATATAAACCTTGTGCTTATTTCATGCACAATTGTAATTTCACATTTGACATATCAGATTTGTGAACCAATCCTGCATGTGTCAAATTTCTTTTCTGCTTTGTAGTCTTTTTCGTTAGAATGTGACTTTTGAAAGCATGTTTTCTCTTAATTTTACCGCTTCCAGTTACAGTGAATCTCTTCTTTGCACTGGATTTAGTTTTCATCTTTGGCATCTCTCTTCGTTTTAAAGTGTGACCTCTATATCAGCTTTTTTCGCTCAGTGTTGATTTGTTAGCCGCGCTACCGCTTGCTCATTTCATCAATAGCTGCGCTATTTCTTTTTAGGATTGATCATGATAATCATTCTCTTTCCTTCTAATTTTGGCAATTGCTCTACTGTACCAACATCTTCTAATTCAGTAACGAATTTCAATAATAAAATTTCACCTCTATCCTTGAAAACAATCGTTCTTCCTCTAAAGAATACGTACGCTTTTAATTTATTTCCTTGTTCTAAGAATTTACGAGCATGAGCCAACTTAAAGTTAAAATCGTGATCATCTGTATTCGGTCCGAAACGGATCTCTTTGATTTCGACTTTGCTTTGCTTCGCCTTTAATTCTTTTTCCTTTCTTTTTTGGTTGTATAAGAATTTACGGTAATCCATAATCTTACACACCGGTGGAACTGCATTTGGTGAAATCTCTACCAAATCCATATCCTGTTCGTCAGCTAGTTTTAATGCTTCAGAAAGAGACACAACCCGAGGTTCTTGCCCTTCACTAACCAAACGTATTTCGCGAGCCGTTATACGATCGTTTATTTTATGTTGATCTTCTTCTTTTTTTACAAAAGGTTTTCTGTTATCTTTTCTCATTCAATTAATTAAGCATTTACTGACAATTCATTTTCAATCGTTTTTTGGATCAACTGACCAAATGCCTCAATAGACATAGAACCTGCATCTCCTTCATTTCGCTGTCTGACGGAAACCTCATTGTTTTCGGCTTCTTTCTCTCCAACGATGAGCATAAACGGTATTTTTTTCAATTCAGAATCTCTGATTTTTTTACCAATTTTCTCATTACGATCGTCAACGAAACCGCGAATATCGGAATTATTTAGCAATTCCAATACATTTTTTGCATACTCATTGTATTTATCGCTAATTGGGAGGATTGCAACTTGTTCAATACTCAACCATAATGGGAAGTCTCCAGCACAATGTTCAAGCAATACAGCTACGAAGCGTTCCATTGATCCGAAAGGTGCACGGTGAATCATCACTGGCCTGTGTTTCTGGTTATCTGCACCTGTGTATTCCAATTCGAAACGTTCCGGTAAGTTATAATCAACCTGAATAGTTCCTAACTGCCATTCACGACCCAAAGCATCTTGTACCATGAAATCCAATTTTGGTCCGTAAAAAGCGGCTTCACCGTATTCTATAAAAGTTGGAAGTCCTTTTTCTGCTGCTGCTTCAATAATCGCATTTTCTGCTTTCTCCCAGTTTTCGTCAGATCCAATATATTTCGAAGGATTACCAGGGTCTCTTAAAGAGATTTGAGCCTTGAATTTTTCAAATTTTAAGGTTTTGAAGATGTATAAAACCAAATCGATGACTTTTTTAAATTCGTCTTTCACTTGCTCCTGCATACAGAAAATATGTGCATCATCTTGAGTGAAACCTCTTACACGAGTCAAACCATGCAATTCTCCACTTTGTTCGTAACGGTAAACTGTTCCGAACTCAGCAAATCGCGCTGGCAGATCTTTATAGGATCTCGGTTTTGTTTTGAAGATCTCACAGTGGTGAGGGCAGTTCATTGGTTTCAATAAAAACTCTTCATTTTCGTCCGGAGTTTTGATTGGTTGAAATGAATCAGCACCGTATTTTTCATAGTGACCAGAGCAAACGTATAATTCTTTACTTCCAATATGTGGTGTAATTACTTGTTCGTATCCTGCTTTTCGTTGTGCTTTTTTCAAAAAGTTTTCCAAACGCTCTCTCAAAGCAGCACCTTTCGGTAACCAAAGTGGTAACCCTTGTCCAACACGTTGAGAGAAAGCAAACAACTCCAGTTCTTTCCCTAATTTACGGTGATCACGACGTTTCGCTTCTTCAACTCGTTCCAAATATTCCGTTAACTCTGAAGCTTTAGGGAAGGTGATTCCGTAAATTCGAGTCAATTGTTTGTTTTTTTCATCCCCTCTCCAGTAAGCACCAGCTATTGAAGTTAATTTTACAGCTTTGATAAATCCTGTATCAGGCATGTGAGGTCCGCGACATAAGTCGGTAAATTCACCTTGTGTATAGAAGGTGATGCTTCCGTCTTCCAGGTTTTCAAGAAGTTCTAATTTGTAAGGATCATTTTTTTCCTTGAAATAGGCAATTGCATCGGCTTTGGAAATTTCTTTACGGATGAAAGGATTTTTAGCTTTTGCCAATTCCTTCATTTTATTTTCGATTTTTTCCAAATCCTTTTCGGAAATAGTATGTTCCATGAAATCTACATCATAGTAAAAACCATTGGTAATCGGTGGACCAATCGCTAATTTTAT
>CAIUKX010000296.1 GCA_903899795.1 uncultured Flavobacteriales bacterium | reverse complement strand
GTGCATTAAGTAGAATCAAACAAATTGCATTCCCTCCAACTGTTGAAGAAGGAATGGAGTACGAAGGAAAAGTGAAATCAATTCAAGCATACGGTTGTTTCGTTGAAATTTTACCAGGTACTGACGGATTGATCCATATTTCTGAGTTCTCTTGGGAAAAATTAGATAAATTGGATAATGTTTGTAAAGAAGGAGATTTATTGAAATTCAAAGTTGTAGGAAAAGATCCAAAAACTAAAAAATGGAAATTATCTCGTAAAATTCTTTTACCAAGACCTGAGAAAAAAGAAGAAGCACAAGCTCAGCTTAATACAAATACAGAAAACTAGAAATTATGGCAAGTAGAAGAATATTAAAAAAAGACATCAATTATATTCTTTGGGATATCGTTGATGAATGTCTGTGGATTCAAGATTTAGATGCTTCTAAAACGGATGCTTCTGAAGGAGTAATCAACGAAGCGATTGAATTTCAAAATACAATTTTAGCTGAAATCAACAGAGCAAAAACAAAAAAAGACTTTGCTCCGATTCAAGCGAAAATCAAAGCTGCGAATGCTGAATTCGTTCAAAAATTAAATGCTTTGAATTAATAAAGGTATTTGTTTTTTACCTCCTTTGAGGATAAATAACTAGTATTGTAAGGCGGATCTTTGATCCGCCTTTTTTTTATTGAAATGTAAATGATCAAACAACATTGGAATAGAATTATTATTGCATCAGGCTTGCTCATCTTTGCAGTGATATTATTGGCAACAGGTGGACATAATCTTGTTTCGAATACAATTGCACGTGGGGCGCTGATGAGTTATTTTTGGTTATTTGAAGTCATTCCGATTTATGTGACAGCCTTGTTTCCAATCATTTTTGGTGTTCCGTTGGGTATTATTGGTAGTGATCAGTTGGCTTCATCCTACGGAAATGAATTTATTTTTTTGTTTCTGGGTGGTTTTCTCATCGCATTAGCCTTGGAAAAATGGAATGTTCACCTGCAGTTTTCCAAAGCGATTATTCACTTGATTGGAAAAAGTAAACCCAGGATCATTTTGGGATTTTTGCTAACAACAGGGTTTATTTCCTAGTGGGACAACTAAAGGGAGCTAATAGCTCCCTTTTTTTTGCTCAAAACCTAGCAAAATCAATGCTTTAAGGAATTTGACCTCTATATCAAAATCAATAAAATATAACAAAAAACATATTTCAAGTGACCTATTCGGTTACCTGATGTATATTTGATTTTCAGGTAACCGAATTTTACAGAATCTACTGATTTTATTGGCTTAGACGAACATTGATACAACTAAAATATTGTATTAATCTAGTAACAATTAGTTACCAAAATCTTAGAAAGAAAGATGAAATTAAATTACACCTTCAACACCCTGGTTTGGCAAAACAAAGCTAAAATCAAAAACGGTCAAGCGCCTATTTACATTCGCATTACAATTGATGGAAAGAGAACGGAAATTTCAACAAGAAAATCCATTGCTCCAGAGAAATGGAATCCCGACTCCCAATCAGTAAAAGGGAACAACGAAGAAGCTAGAATTATCAATCAACAAATACGCCTATTGTTAGGTGAAATAGAAAACATACACCTACAATTATCATTAGAAAATTTTATACCTACCCCCGATATCATCAAACAAAAATTGGTCGGAAAAGAGAATTTACCTGAACAAAAAACAATACTTCAAGCATTCGAATACCATAATCTAAAAATGGCAGAAATGGTTGAAATCGGTAAAACCTCTTTGAAAACATTAGTAAGGTATCAAATAAGTAAAAAGAAAATAGAGTCTTTTATTAGTCACGCATATAAATTGAAGGACAAATCATTGGTCGATATTAAATTATCATTTGCCACTGACTTTGAACACTATCTTTTGACACATGATAGAATCCATAGAAACACTGCACATAAATACATCAAGATTCTAAAAAAGATCTTAAATATGTCAATAGGTCTAGACTGGATTCAAGTAAATCCATTGAATCAATTTAAATGCTTGTACACTAATCCTGAAATTCAAATTTTGAACCAGGATGAATTGAACACAATAATGAATAAAAAAATATCGATTCCTAGATTAGAAGAGGTCCGCGATGTTTTCGTATTCTGCTGTTATACAGGCTTTGCATATGCAGATGTTTTAGACTTCGAAAACAATGCTGTAACAGTTGGTTTAGATGGTGAATATTGGTTAAAGAAAAACAGGCAAAAAACTGGTACAAAGGAAAGTGTTCCTTTACTGCCAATCCCACTTCGAATAATCAATAAATACAAAGATCATCCGTATTGTCTAAAATACAATAAACTGCTTCCAGTAAATAGTAACCAGAGATACAATGGATATTTAAAAGAAATAGCAGACATCTGTCACATTAACAAGCGTATTACAACTCATATTGCTCGCCATACGTTTGCTACAACAATTACACTAGCTAATGGTGTTCCAATTGAATCCGTGAGTTCAATGTTAGGACATACCAGTATCCGGACGACTCAAATCTATGCAAAGGTTGTCGAGCAAAAAGTCAGTGACGAAATGAAGTTACTTAGAGAAAAATTAAACAAAACACCAAAAATCGTGAAATTAACAAGTTAATTTCAACTAAATTATCGGTAAAGTGATTCAAACTCATTGAATCATTTTACCTTCCAAAACTTCATTTACTAAATCGGAATTTCATATACTTTAATCAACAATCTATGCATTTCACTCAAGTGATAATATATACTACTACTGTAAATTATCTGATTAACATATTTGACAACAAATTTTATTTCAAAAGTTAAAAAATAGCGCTAACTATCATTAACATTTGAAATGATTTAGTTGAAATAATGTTGAATGATACAAATTCAACAAATATGAATTTAATAGGTTATTTATGCGTAATTATTTTACTCATTTGTGCAATGATATTGATGCACAAATTGAAGAACTAAAACGTAACAAACCTACTACTAGCAGCACACCAAATATTATCATCAGCATCGAAGCTGGTTTGGCCAAGCTCAAAAAGTACATGGATGATCATCCATTTGTCAATTCGGATGAAGAAATTTATTTCTTCAAAGTCCTGAAGCCAAAAATAGTTTCAAAATGGATTTACTACAAAAAGATGTACCAAATAGACCTAGAGAAACCTTTAGGCAGCATCGAGCAAAAAAAAGCACATATCAGCAGCGAACTAGACACCATAACAAAATACTTTCTAGCAAATACATTTTTCATTCAATACTTACGTTCCGGGAAAACCGATTTCGATCAAAAATATTTCATCAGGAAAAATGCGTTGGAAATCCCAATTCATGAATGCTATTCATGTGAAATAGATTATGATTATGGCACAGGGTACGATCATAGAATTGCTCTAGTACAGGCGTATGAAATGTTGGAAATAGAATTGAACCAGCAATTAGAAAGTCTAAGAAATCCTTCATTACTATTTTCCACTAAAAAAAACAACACAGGTCTTACCACATGTGCAGATAATGTGCTTAACTGGACAGGTCCGCAAACAGCACTTGTCGAAGTGATTTACGGTTTATTCTTTACAGGAATGGTTAACAATGGAACCGCTGATGTTAAAGACATTGCGGAATGTTTTGAGAATGCTTTTAACATTCAAATCAATCAGCTTTACCGAACATTTTTAGGAATCAAAAACAGAAAAAACAATACCCTAAAATTTATCGATTTAATGAAAATGACACTTGAAAAAAAAAATAGATGAGGAATTAAATTAGTAAACTCAATCATGAATTAATTTTCCGGTAAAATTCAACAATCAATTCGATACAAAAAATATCAAATCACCACAAATTTTGAAAATATTTTAACACATGTGTTACACCTGTGTTAAAATATTTTCACACCCAAAACAACTTTGCACCATAATAATTCAAATACTAAATTATGGCAGCAAACATCATTACACAAGAAGATTTGGAACAATTCCGAATAGAATTAATGACGGAATTAAAAGAGTTATTCCAAAGCAATTTTAATCAACCGTCAACTTCAGTTCAATCACTGGATCTCTTGCTTAAATCACACCAAATTCAAAAAATGCTGAAGATTTCTCCAGGAACTCTTCAGAACCTGAGAATCAATGGTACCATTCCCTATTCTAAAATTGGTGGGGTAATTCTATATCCTAGAGAAGAAATCGAACAATTGATTAAAAAGAACATGAGAAACACTCGTTAAAATGGGTAACTACGATGCTTCGGTCAATTATATCAAACATCAATGTTCGATACATCTACTATTCACCGATGACAACCGATTGAAACCTACTCATATCAGCCTCTATATGGCCATGTTTCAAATGTGGAATCTAAGTAGATTTTATTCACCCTTATTAATTATTAGAACTGAACTTATGCAGATGGCAAAAATTTCCTCGAAATCAACCTACCACCGGACAATCAAAGAACTTCACGATTTTAGGTATATCGACTATTTCCCTTCAAGAAGTCCGCACATCGGAAGTAAGATCATCATGCTTACAATAGATCAAATAACCAATACTCAAAAATCAGATTACCGTCCCAAATATGAACATGACAGTCCCACTGGTAAACTTCTCATGGGACACCAGAGTCCCAATTATGAACTTGTACGTCCCAAATATGGACATGATCGTCCCAAAAATGAACTTCAAAACGAGCCTTTATATAAACATATAAACAATAACAAACATTTAAACTTTGATAAACCACAAAATGAATTTTGTGAACCAATCAAAGAGGTAAAATTTGAAGGTGATTTTTCTTCAAAAAGAAGTTCGAATAGGTCAAAATTTGTTCCTCCAAATTTGAGCGAAGTTCTTGAATATTTTCAGGAAAAAAGTAAACCGGAAATTGAAGCGGAAAAATTTTTCAATTACTTCGAATCGAAAGGTTGGAAAATTGGTAATAACGCTCCGATGAAAAACTGGAAAGCTGCAGCCAACAATTGGATCATCAATTATGAAAAATTCAATCTTCCAAAACAGAACCATCCACCAAGCAATCTACATGTTGATTCTGAAAAAGATTATGGCATCCCTCTTTAGAGAACTCTAAAGTTCAAAATTATACTCACTTCAAAAAGTAAATCATGGAAGAATTATTCAGTATTCAAAACAATGTGAAATACTACAACTTTAAAGCTTGTCTCATGTATTTAGACAAAATCGGAAAACAAAAATACGGTCCACACTTCAAAATTAGGAAAGAGGATGCCGAAATCATTTACAAATTATTGATCTATGCAATTGGTGATGAAGAAAACTGTTTTAAACACAACTTTAGTATCAACAAAGGTATTTTATTACTGGGTCCGGTCGGATGCGGTAAAACAAGTTTAATGACCATTATTAAGCCTTTTTTTTCTCCTGACAGACAACTCATCATAAAGTCAACCCGAGAGATCACTTTCGAATTCATAAATCAAGGATATCCAGTCATTTTGAAATACGGAAAATCATTAAAAGTCTATTGTTTCGATGATCTGGGTATTGAAAAAAATCAAAAGCATTTTGGAAACGAATGCAATACCATGGGAGAGATCTTATTGTTCCGGTATGAAATCTTTACACAAATGAAAATACCTACTCATGGGACAACAAATCTCAATGCTGAAGAATTAGAAGTATTATACGGTCAGCGAGTTCGATCAAGACTTCGCGAAATGTACAACCTCATCGCATTCGATAAATCAATTCCAGATAAAAGAAAATAAAAACGAAAGTCTCAAAACATTAAAAAAATTAGATAATGAAAATTCAAAAAATAATAACCCGGTTTTTAGACGAAACGCAATACTACAAGCAACAATTTCAAAAAAAACAGATTGTTATTCATCATACTGTTAGCAATGGAAGTGCTCCTAATGTAATCGACGGATGGAAAGTAACTCAAGAAAGAATAGGTGTTGCCTTTGTAATAGATCGACAAGGTGTCATGTATCAAACTTTCAGCAGTATGTACTGGGCTCATCATTTAGGTACTCATGAACCGAATAACGTAAAGTTAAATCAACAATCCGTAGGAATTGAACTGTGTAATTGGGGACCGTTGACAAAAAAAGAGGATAAATTCTACAACTGCCTTGATCAGGAGATTCAATATAATGATGTTGAAGTATATGAAATTCCATTTCGAGGGAGTTGTTATTATCAAAGATACACGGATGCTCAGTTATATAGCTTGAAAGAACTTTTGCAATACTTATGTACTGCTTACTTTATTCCCAAAACTTACAAACCCGAAATGTGGGAATTATGTGAAAATGCCCTCAAAGGAAATCCTGGTATCTATACACATGTTTCTTTCCGAAAAGATAAATCGGATTGCCATCCACAAAAAGAATTGATTAATATAATTCAAACATTAAATTAAATTTCGTTTTTTCTTGGTAAAAGGTATAATGGCCCTAATATTCACCATATAGACTGGTGGTGAATAACCTTTTACCAGGAAAAAATGTAATGAATTCTAGCCACAAATCACTCTCCTATTTCAATAAGTACAGAACTCATTTGAACATTTTGGGATTCACAAATTTGTTTGAATAAATTGAGTGACAAATTATATTTTTCTTGTTGAATCAATCTAACCGTCTTTTCATCGATTCCACAGCTTAGTGCAAAATCTCGATTTGATTTATATTTCGACCTAAAATTTTGGTGTATATACCTACATAATTTCACTGTCAACTCAACCCTGTCCATGGGCTGAAATTCAATAATCCTCTTTTTTAAAATGCGGAACATATTCCGTATTTATATTTTTTAATTAGTTTTATCAATAATAAAAAACAATACTTCAATACATATTACTGTATATCAATTAATTAAGTATTACTAATAAATAGTTTTTAAAAATATTTTCGTTAAATGAACTAATAATATGTAACCAATTAATCAAAAAATGTTATCCCTAAAAAAATAATTATGAAGAAAAACACATTTCCTTAAATCATTTGTTATCAAATAATAACAATTCTGTTATTGTTTGGTTAATGATTAATTTAATCTGTAGTTAAATTAATCCGTAAGTTATATTTGAACCGAATACATTAATTTCATTTAATC
>CAIUKX010000295.1 GCA_903899795.1 uncultured Flavobacteriales bacterium | reverse complement strand
TCATCCTTCATAATTCATTTTTTGAACTACCAATATAAGAATAACATATAAATAATCCACAATAGGGATAGGTGCGTTTTTTTGTTATTATTTTATCACATTTTTGTGATAATTTTGAACTATGACAAAACTTGGTGTTTTTCTTTCGAAAAGAGCAATAAATAAATCAGAGGTTGCACGTAGAACAGGCTTGAGTAAGGCAAGAATCAACGAATTGAGTTTGACTCCTTCCGCTAAGCTGACAGGTAGAGAGTTGTATATTATTGCGTTAGCTATTCAAACTAGTCCTTGCGAATTATTGGATGAACTGTATGGTGATTTAAAATTTGTAGATGGAGTAGTGGTTGGGGAATGAAATAAATGAGTGTTTAAATCTTAATAATTTAGCCTGAATTGCCTGAAAAATTACTGTTTTAAATATCGGTCAGTAAATTTGATTTTTGATCTTAATAAAGAGTGAATCTTTTCGGAATACAATTTTAGTTTCCCTAACTTAGTATAAAACTATACGTTCGTTGTATTCCATAAAGAGCATTATTAATGCCAAAATTAGAGTAACTATTCTAAAATAAAATACCATCTGTAACTTCAATAAATCATTAAATAATCATTAACACTTTCGGAAGAGTATCTCCCATCAATTGTTAATAACTCTATTTTTATAGTTCCACTACGTAACTATTATTCCTTGAAAAACAATCATTTATAATTTAGACCAACGATTGTAATCACCTTATGAACACTCCGTTTATTCCCTCCAATACCCAATAAAAACAGCTGATTAGCAGTTCTTTTTGGGTAATTGTGTTAATAAGTTTTTTTATATAGATTTTTTAGCCGTATCTTTGCACTCAATTTTAGAATAATATATGACATTTAAGGAACTCGGGTTGAAGAGTGAGGTGCTGAAGTCGTTAACAGAAATGGGGTTTGAAGCACCTACTCCGATTCAACTGGAAGCTATTCCAAACTTGCTTGCAAGTGATAGCGATCTGGTTGGTTTAGCCCAAACAGGAACAGGTAAAACCGCAGCGTTCGGTTTACCACTAGTGAACAAAGTAGACGGGAAGTCTAGAACACCACAAGGATTGGTGGTATGTCCAACAAGAGAGTTGTGTCTCCAAATCACGAAAGATTTAGAAAACTATTCAAAATACCTCGATATGAATATCGTGGCTGTTTATGGTGGTGCTGATATCCGTCGTCAGGTGACACAGATCAATAAAGGGGTGTCCATAGTCGTTGCTACTCCGGGAAGATTGGTTGATTTAATTAAACGTAAATCAATTTCTTTGGCGGATGTGAAGTATGTAATATTGGATGAAGCAGATGAAATGCTGAACATGGGATTCAAAGAAGATTTGGACCTGATTTTGGAGTCAACTCCGAAAGAAAGAAATGTTTGGTTGTTCTCAGCTACAATGCCAAAAGAAGTAGAGAGAATCTCTAAAAATTACATGCACAACCCTTTCGAAGTTTCAATTGGTCACAAGAACCAAAGTAATGAAAACATCGAACACATCTATTATGCAGTAAAAGAGCGTGACCGTTATGCAGCGTTGAAACGTGTGATTGACTTTAATCCTGATATTTATGGATTGATTTTCTGTCGTACACGTATGGAAACAGCTTCGGTTGCCGATAAATTGGGTAAAGAAGGATACAGTGCAGAACCACTTCACGGAGACTTATCACAAGTACAACGTGACAGAGTAATGGACCGTTTCCGTAAAAAAGACATTCAAATCTTGGTTGCAACTGATGTTGCTGCACGTGGATTGGATATCGATAATATTACACACGTATTGAACTACAATTTACCGGATGATATCGAGAACTATACGCACCGTTCAGGTCGTACAGCCCGCGCAGGTAAAAAAGGTCAGTCGATTGTATTGATCAATACTCGTGAGAATTACAAAATTAAAACAATCGAGAAACAGATTCGTGTAACATTTGAAGCAGGAGTTCTTCCAAAACCGGAAGATATTTGTGCGATCCAATTGACGAAATTGATTCAAGGTGTAATTGAAACGGAAGTAAAAGAGAAAGAAATCGAAAAATTCATGCCGCAGATCATGGCTGAATTCGAAGAACTTTCAAAGGAAGAAATCGTTAAGAAATTTGTTTCAGCTGAATTCAACCGTTTCATTGATTACTATAGTAAAGCAGGTGATTTAAACGCTTCAGGAAGAGATTCTGAAAGAGGTGGAGAACGTGAAGACAGAGGAAGAAGAGATCGCGACAGAGGATACGATGAAGATCGTTCGAAAAGAAGAGACAGAGCTAGTGGACCTGAGTCAGGTAAAACAAGATTCTTTGTTAGTGTTGGTAACCGTGATGGATTAAATCCAGGTGGTTTATTGCGTTTGATTTGCGATAATACTGGTTTACAATCAGGATCTATCGGAAAAATTGATATCATGCCTGCATTTTCTTTCTTCGAAGCAGATCAAAGCGAGACAGATAACATTTTACGTAAAGTAAATGGTTCAGAGTACGAAGGAACAACCGTAAACATTGAAATCACAAAAGATAAATCAGGAGGTTCTTCTGATCGTGGTGGAAGAAGCGGAGGTTTCGCAGGAAAAAGAGAAGGCGGTTTCGGTGGTGGAAGTCCAAGACGTGAAGGCGGATTTGGTGGACAACGCAGAGAAGGTGGTTTCGGTGGTGGATCTCGCAGAGATGATGCTCCGAGAGGCCTTGATAGTCAAGGAAGCAGTAGCTTCGGTGGTGGAAGAAGTAGAGATGGCGGTAGTTCAAGTGCGCCCCGTGAAGGAGGTTTCAGAGGTGGTAGTGAGAGAAGCAGCAGTTTCGGTGGAGAGAGAACTAGTGGAAGCGATAGAAAGGGTGGTTTTGGAAAACCATTCAACAAAGGGAAAAAAAGTAGTTTTTAAATAAGAGTATCCTAAAAAGATGGAAATTAGAAATATTGCAATTATAGCACACGTCGATCACGGAAAAACAACATTGGTCGATCGAATGATTGAGGCAGGTACAGATGCTAAAACTCATGATAAACCGAAAGGTGAATTATTCATGGATAATAACGATTTAGAGCGTGAAAGAGGAATCACGATCGTTTCTAAAAACGTATCTGTTTTATACAAAGGAACAAAAATCAATATTATTGATACTCCAGGTCACGCCGATTTCGGTGGTGAAGTTGAACGTGTATTAAACATGGCTGACGGAGTTTGTTTATTGGTAGATGCTTTCGAAGGTCCTATGCCACAAACGCGTTTCGTACTTGGAAAAGCATTGGCTTTGGGATTGAAACCATTGGTTGTGATCAATAAAGTGGACAAAGAAAACTGTACACCGGAAGAAGTGCATGAGAAAGTATTCGATTTAATGTTTGAATTGGATGCCAACGATGAGCAATTGGATTTCGCTACAATTTACGGTTCAGCTAAAAATGGTTGGATGTCTGAAGATTGGAAAAAACCGGAAACGAATATTTCACCTTTGTTGGATCGTATTTTAGAATATTTTCCACCAAAAACAATTGAAGAAGGAAACACGCAAATGTTGATCACTTCTTTGGATTTCTCAACTTTCGTAGGAAGAATTGCGATTGGAAGATTGCATAGAGGAACTTTGAAAGAAAATCAACAAATCGTTTTGGCGAAGAGAGATGGAACTCAGGAAAAACACAGAATCAAAGAAATGTTTGTTTTTGAGGGGATCGAAAGAGTAAAAGTAGATACTGTTCAGGCAGGAGATATTTGTGCTTTGACAGGGATTGAAGGTTTTGAAATTGGTGATGTTATCTGTGATGCAGAGAATCCGGAGCCATTAGCTTCTATTTCAATCGATGAGCCTACGATGAACATGTTGTTCTCGATCAATGATTCACCATTCTTCGGAAAAGAAGGGAAAAAAGTTACTTCTCGTCACATTTCTGAACGTTTGACAAAAGAATTAGAGAAAAACTTAGCGATGCGTGTTCATTCTACAGACAAAGCAGATAAATGGTTGGTTGCAGGACGAGGTGTATTACACTTATCTGTATTGATCGAAACGATGCGTCGTGAAGGATATGAATTACAAGTTGGTCAGCCACAAGTTATCTTGAGAGAAATCGATGGAAAAAAATGTGAGCCTGTTGAGGAATTAACGATCGATTTACCGGAGGAATTCAGTGGAACAGCAATTGAGGCGGTTTCTACTCGAAAAGGAGAGATGACGAATATGGAACCGAAAGGAACACGTATGACGATTCAATTCCAGATTCCTTCCAGAGGTATCATTGGTTTGAGAAACTATTTGTTAACACAAACTGCAGG
>CAIUKX010000294.1 GCA_903899795.1 uncultured Flavobacteriales bacterium | reverse complement strand
GCAGGATGTTTTTGGTGCGTCGAAGCATGTTACAAAGAAATGAAAGGAATCATTTCTGTTATCCCTGGATATTCAGGTGGAAAAACAAATAATCCGACGTACAAGGAAGTATGTACAGGAACAACTGAGCACGCTGAAGTGGCCAGAATAACATTTGATGATGAGGTCATTTCGTTCGAGCAAATTCTGGAAGTCTTCTGGTTTGTTCACGACCCCACGCAATTGAATCGTCAGGGGGGTGATATCGGAACGCAGTACCGTTCAGTGATTTTTTACAACGATGAACAGCAAAAACAAATAGCGGAAGCATATAAGAAAAAATTGACAGACGAAAAAGTATGGGAAAATCCGGTTGTGACTGAAATTTCTCCTTTGACGAATTTTTTTCCGGCTGAAGATTACCACAAGAATTATTTCGAATTGAATCCGGAGAATCCGTATTGTCAATCAGTAGTTCGACCGAAGGTTGAAAAATTTAAGAAGGTGTTTTCAGAAAAAATGGTGTGATCGACGATTATTATTGGGTTTAGGAATTGTGTTGTAGGGGTTTGATCGTGATCAACCCGTTGAAAAATAAATATTTTATGTTATGGTAAAACAAGAAAAGGCATTACCAATGATAATGCCTTTAATTTTTTTAAGAGTTTTATTGAAAAATTATTTCTCAACTTCTTTTTTTACATTTTCTCTATGAACTTCTGAAGGTTCAATAGTTGTTGTGTATTTGTTGTATTGTTCTTCTGTTAAAATCATTTTTAATTGAGCACGTCTGGCGTTATTGTTTCCTTGCATGTGCTCTTTCTTTTGCTCTGGAGTCAAATTTGGGTTACTGGAAATAGCTTCGTTTTTTCTTTCGATCCCTGTGTTTAATTCAGAAACTTTCGTTTTTTGTTCAGCTGATAATGACAACTCTTTAGCTAATCTCTCAGTATGTGCATTTGCTCTTTCTGCAGCATTGGATTGTTGTGAAAATCCTGTCCCGATAAAGAAGAAACTTAAAGCAATTAATCCGGTTTTTAAAGTATTCATGTGTATTTGTTTTTATAAGGTTATCAATGGTAGCAGACAATTTTCATGCCCGAACTTACTTCTATAGATGTAAATATATGAAAAAAAGTGCTTGAGTCCTTAGTTGAATGAAAAAAAAAGAAAATGTATTGTACATCTATGGATAGTGTATAGGAACTGTATAGCTAATGTATGAGGAGTGTATGAAAACAGGTCAGCTTAGTAATTGTACCCAATAATGATTAACATTCAAGTTCTAAATTGAAAATTAGATTGAGAGATGTTAAAGTAGTATCTTCGTTCATCATGAAAAGAATTTTTCATTTCTTGCTTTTCACTTGTATTCTGATGCTCAGTCTGATTTCCTGTGCTGTTAGAAAAGTAGAATTGGTGGAGAATTCTGTGACAAGTTTAAATTTGAGTAAACAAAATTTGAAAGAAATTCCGGAGGATGTTTTTTCGAAAAAGCAATTGAAGGTTTTGAAACTATTTGGAAACCAACTGGACTCTCTTTCTCCTCGAATCGCTGAATTGGAAAACTTGGAAGAATTGTACATTGGGAGAAATAACCTCAAGTTTCTTCCACCGGAAATAGGAAAGTTGAAGAAGTTAAAAATACTCTCGGTTCAGTACAATGAAATTACGTCATTACCCTATGAAATTGGTGATTTAGAAAATCTGGAACAGCTTTGGCTCAATCAAAATAAGCTATCGACTCTTCCGCCTGAAATTGGAAAACTAAAAAAGTTGGTACGCTTACAGGTAGAGTTTAATTTTTTGACGGATTTACCTCCGGAAATAGGGAATTGTGAATCTTTGAAATTAATCTTTTTAGGAAGAAATAATTTGACTGCTTTACCAGAAGAAATGGGAGAACTCAGTCAACTCAAAGAGATTTATTTAGCAGGTGCGGGAATTTTGGTCGACGTCCCTGAATCGTTTTGTTATTTACGTTTTTTAGAAGTGTTGGAAGTTGATAAAACAACAGCTGTTCCTCAATGTTTATTAGTTTATCAAGCGAATCGCCTTAAGATCATCCAGAAATAAAATAATTTTGAGTGTTGAATTTTTAATTATTAATTGATTCTTCAGCCTGATTTTTAATCAATTCAACATTAAAAATCACTTTTCTCTTATTGCCATAAACAAAACCCAATCGTATGCAAAATGGGCGCCGATGCAAAACCACAAACCAAAGTGATCATAGCCGTATGCCAATAATAGAACAAAAGGAAAAACGATTAATCCATATAAGGACATGCGCCAATTTCTGGGGTTTAAATAACCATGAATAACGACAAACACAATGGATGTGATCCAAATCCCACACCAATGTTGTAAGCCGGATCTAAAAAGCAATTCTTCTCCTATACCTGCACACAAGGATAAAAACAATGTATCGACGAAAGATAGTTTCATTTCCTGAATGACAACTTCAATTCGATTGGGTAATTTTTCGAAAACCGGAGCTTGTAAAATCAACAAAGCAAAAAATGCATAAGCGACACCCAATTCAATTCCCAACCCGGTTTTTACGGTAAGAATTTCATCGATCTTCAGAAAATCATTTAAACTAATTCCATCAAAGTACCAGAGTGCCCAAAAAGCAGGAAGAGGAAAAATAATTAATGTAATCCATCCTAATAAGTAAAGTCTTAGTTTGCTCAAGGTTTGTCTGTTTTTCTGTGTATTTTTGCTAAAAATACGAATAATGAAAGAATCGATTATCAACTGGATCCGTGGTTTCTATATGACGACAAGTCACGGTGAGGCAATTTTCAACCAAAAAGCTTACGATCATCAGGCATTGCTGTGGACGGTTGGAATGTTTTTAGCAATGGTGATTGTCACGTTTATCCTTTGGTTTATTTCGAGGATTTTAATGGTCAAATTATTGTCTGCAATTATCGACAGGTCTAGTGTGACCTGGGATGATCATTTGATTGAAAATAAAGTTTTTCCTACAGCGGCGTATTTGGTTCCATTGTTCTTCCTGCAAGACTTCTTATCTCTGGCGTTTTATCATTATCCTGAAATGGATGTGCATTGGATCAAGTTAGCACATACGGTTTTTAGTATCGTGGCAATGATTACAATTCGAAGAGTTTTAAATTCTCTCAGAGATTTTGTAAACGAGCAGGATCGCTACAAGGATAAACCGATTCAATCCTATTTTCAAGCAATTAAGATTACGGTTTCAGGCGTGTTTGTGATTTTGATTTTGTCCTTTTTATTGGATCGAAGTCCACTTTTCTTTCTGACGTCATTGGGAGCCATGGCAGCGGTATTGATTGTAGTTTTTAGAGATTCTATCTTAGGATTTGTAGCCAGTGTTCAGATTGCTGTGAATGACATCATCCGTATTGGAGATTGGATCACGATGGAGAAATTCGGAGCCGATGGAAATGTGATTGAAATCAATGTTTCGACTGTGAAAGTTCAAAACTTTGATAAAACGATAACTACGATTCCAACCTATTCAATGATTTCGGATTCATTTAAAAATTGGCGGGGAATGAAAGAATCAAAAGGGAGAAGAATCAAACGGCCGGTTTATATCCAAATTGATTCAGTGGAATTCGCTTCCGAAGAACTGATCAAAAAACTGAAGGAAATCAAGTTGATGAAGGAATATATCGATGAAAGAGAAGATGAAATAAGAAAACACAACGAGGAATTTGGTGTGCATGACGAAGATTATTTAAACGGAAGAAGACAAACCAACATCGGTTTATTCCGAAAATACGTTGAGTTGTACATTCGTAATAAACCGGAAATCAATTCGGAATTGGAAGTAGTGGTTCGCCAGTTAGCTCCGACTGAACTCGGAGTACCTATGGAAATATACTGCTTCACTTACACCAAAGAATGGGAGGAATTTGAAGAAATTCAGGCGGATATTTTTGATCATGTTTTTGCGATAACTCACGTTTTTGAATTACATATTTTTGAAAATCCGACGGGGAGAGACTTTAATAAAATGTTGAATGTTTAATGTTTAATTTTGAGTGAAGTGGTTAGTGTGAAAATCAATTATTCCAGAGCTCAACCTCAATAATTAATAATTAATCATTCAAAACTCAAAATTAAAAAGACTATCTTTAGTCCCGTAATCATTCAATAATTATTCAAAACATGTTTTCAATTATCTACTCTTTTGACGTAAAACCGGAATGTTCTGTTGAATTCATCGCAGCATGGAAAAAAATGACCGTTTTGCTCTATACTAGAGAAGGTTCATTGGGTTCACGGTTGCACAAGGTAAATAACACCAAATACGTTGCTTACGCGCAATGGCCAGACAAGGAAACATGGCAAAAAGAAAAAACAAATCTACCTAAAAGTGCCAAGGAATATCAGAGAGTAATGAGTGAATGTTGTACAGCTATCCAAACAGAATATGCGATGGAAATGGTAGAAGATTTGTTAGCGAAATAAAAAATCAATAAAAATCAGCCCAATCGGTAAAATTTAATTTTCTTTTAGTTGACTGTTAATCAATTTTTTGATAATACCTAATGTGCTTTTTGAAAAGAAACAAAATTTTTCTGCTAATGTTTGAATCAAACTGACATCTAGTAGAAAGCAATCAACTATGTCGGATAAAAAAATAACCAAAGAAACCATTGACGAGCTGAAAAGTTTGTATAAAAAATGGCCGGATATCAGGCGTTTTTTAGCAAGTTTAGGCTGTCGGAATCAGGATGCGGAAGATATTTTTCAGGAAGCATTAATCATTTATACACGAAAGAAAAAAGAGGTCGATTTTGAACTGATCGTTGAGCCATTCTTTTATGTGAAAAATATTTGTAGACTACTTTGGTATACAGAATTAAGACTACAGAATAGGCTTCCTCAAACAGAACTTTCAGCAGATGTAACAGAGATAGAATCAAATTGGTTTCAAATTGAAATAAAATTGAAATCGATAGAAAAGGCCATGGAAAATATAGGCCAACAATGCCAGGAGATACTTCAATTGTTCTATGGTTTAGGGTGGAGTATGGTTGATATTGCCAATAAAATCGGATTGCGGAACGAAAATGTTGTCAGAGTACAAAAATTTCGATGCATTCAAAAAGCGAAGGAATTGGCAGAAGCAAATCATACCATCGAAGAAAGAGAATATTCATCCCTAAACCAATCGCTATGAAACCGGATTTCACAAAAAGAATAGAAAGTTATTTATCCGATGAATTAACGGTTTCGGAGAAAATAGAATTTGAACAAGAATTAATGCATAATGAGGCATTTCGTCAGGAATTTACCTTACAGAAACAAATTCATTTGGCGGCTGAGAGAGCTGTAATCAGAAAAGAAGTAAAGTCAGTCGGGAAATCGTATCATTTTTTCAAAAGAGTAAGAATCTCACTGGCCATTCTGCTTATCCTTGCATCCGGATTAATCGCAAGCAAGTTTTTTATCAGTTCAAGCTCAGTTGAGAAAATAGAAAAATTTTCAGAATTAAAAGAAGTAAAACAATTGGTGAATGATCTGAAAGAAGGATTGTTATTGAGTAAAGAAGCTACCGAAATTTTTTACTGGGAAGGAAATGATAGTATTTTTCTTTCCAAAAAAGGAGTCCTTCTCTCTGTTCCAAAAACAGCTTTTTTGCTCGATGGGAAACCTTTTCGGGAAAAAGCCATCATTAAATGGGAAGAAGCACTGGATGCACCGACGATAATGAAAAATGGTTTGAGTACAATGACTCATGGAAAACAGCTGGAAACTCAAGGGATGATGGGGATTAATGCTTTCACCAAAGAAGGAGAAAAACTTTCAATTGATCCTAAAGTTGGAATTTATGTTCAGGTTCCTGTTGATGAATACAAAGAGGGAATGAAATTGTACAGAGGAGTGACAGACAAAAATGGTATCATCAATTGGACGGATCCCAGGTCGTTGGAAAAGGCATTAGTTCCGGTGGATATGAAACAATTGAATTTTTATCCGGAAGGTTATGAAGCAAAACTAAATGAATTGAAATTACCTTTAAGTAAAGGTTATAGAGACAGTTTGTACCTCAGTTTTGATAAGACGAATGTTCAGGTAATAGAAACAATCGAAGAAGCAGTCGTTCCCTTTGAGCAATACAACGGCGAACAACTATTTAGAAATAAATGCGCTTCTTGTCACCAAGTATTTAAAGATGCTACAGGACCGAAGTTGTATGAAATCAGAGCTGAATGGTCGGACGGAGGAGCAACAGACAGTTCGATATATCAGTTTGTCAACGATTGGAAAGAAGCTGCTGCTTCTGATTCTTATGCGCAAAGAAGGACTGGGTTTTCGACTTCATCCATGAAACAATTTCCTGAACTTTCCAAAGAAGAAATCGATGCAATTTTTGATTTTGTGGATAGTTCACCGGTGGATATATCTCGGCAGAGCCAAGAGGGATACGGTGCTAAAAAGAAGGGGAAATTAAGTAAAAATCCACGTGATAAAGAAGGTTGGGTGGACAATATCCGATGGTCTTTTTCTGTTAAATACGATGGGAATGGCGAAGCGACCATTATTAGTAAGGCTAAATTGAAAGAAGGATGGCACCTGTTTTCAAGTCAGCACGATCCAAAAAAATCAAACAACTTTGGTTATGCTACCAGAATCAGATTGCGCGGCAGTAAGGACTATGCGGTGATAGGGAATTCTTATGAATTGGAAGAGCCATCGATCTATCATCACAAAAGAGGTGATTTTTTAGGCAATAAAAATGAAGCGGTCTTTGCTCAGAAAATAAAGATCAATAAAACAGAATCGTTTTATGTAAGAGGGTTTTACACCTTTTCGATTTGTAGCGAACAAAGGTGTTTGTTTCCCCCCACTCAGCAATTTACGATTAAGATAAAAGGGTATGGAGGAGCAGGGAAAGATGATGATAGCTTGAAAATATCGCCTTCGAAAGTGCTTGCTTTTTGGAATCCTGAGTTTAATAATACAATTCTTGCTACAAGAGAATTTGAAAGAAGAATGAAGGAAATTCATGCAACCGGAAATAAACGTTTACTGGATTTGTATACCCAACACCTGGATTGGACAATAGAACAATTGGATCAAAAAGCTGTGGAAATGGGCTATCCTCAATTTCAACAATTCGTTAATGAGCATGTGGGTGGTATGTCTACTTCAAAAGCACATATAAAAGAATTGCAAAAGTTTTACCAGCAGACAATCCGAGAATTTAAAGAAACACTTGCTAAGAATATCACACTCAAAAATAAAATTACAGAAAGCTGGAACAAGAAAGTTCAAAATGCAAGGGATGAAGAATATACCCGAACAAGAAAAAGAAAATCGCAGGCGTTGGATGAAGAAGCTATATTGAATCTTCAACTGGTTGGAAAGCAATTAGGAATGGATGATCGAAAAGTAAAACACCTCGGTAAATCCGTAGGTTTTCGATTAATCCGATTCGGAAATATAAACATCGATAAAAGTATTAGAACAAGAGTATTAGAAGATGTAATTGATAGAAGATCTACCCGAATCAGTGATGATCAAAACCTCAAGCCAATTAATATCGAATATCATCCGATGCATTTAAAAGTGGAAAATGCGGAACGATATGATCTGTTGTTTACTTATTTATTGCCGGACAAATTGAATACGTACGAACGAATATTGGGTCGAAATGGTTTGTTCGAATATGCTTTGAACGATGCGGTGAAATATGATCTTGCTATTGTAGGAATAAGTGATAAAGGATATTTCTACAAAGAAATTTGCAATGTCAAAGTGGATGAACTGATGACAGTTGATTTAGATCAGGTTACCGAAAAAGAATTGGACAAAAGGATCAATCAAATGAACATCAACCGGGGTGTAAAAGCTCCTTTGTCGATCAGTGAAGAGATTGAATGGCTGGTGATCGAACAGAAAAATTATATCATTCAAAAACAGCACAAAGATGAAAAAGCATTCAGGGATTTGATTCATGATATTATTTTCCCTTCAGCCCGGAAGAAAATTCAGAAGAAATAAATGAACCACCACCTAGATCAAGAAAAGTGAATCTTGGGTTGTTTGCAGCAACAATTCAGGTTCACTTTTTGTTTTTTTATTCAATGTAAGCCTTCGATACATTCCTCCTGAAGTCTGAATACTCAGTCCGACAAGCTCTTCATCCAACATTAAAATTAATACCTCAAGTGCCTCACCGTATCTCCTTTGTTGATCAATTGTTTCAGTGATTCGATTCCTATTTCCAAATGTTTATCCACGTATTCAGCGGTTGCTCTGTTGTCACTTTCAGCCGTTTTCACTCCTTCGGGAGTCATTGGAGAATCAGATACCAATAGTAATGCTCCGACAGGAATTTTATTGGCAAAGGCAACTGTAAAAATCGTTGCAGTCTCCATATCGATGGCTTGCGCACGGATGTTATTCAGGTATTCTTTGAATTTTTCATCGTGTTCCCAAACGCGTCGGTTGGTAGTGTAACAGGTTCCTGTCCAATAATCGCAACTGAAATCTCTGATCGTTGTTGAAATCGCTTTTTGAAGTGCAAAAGAGGGTAGTGCAGGGACTTCCGGTGGAAAGTAATCGTTACTTGTTCCTTCACCGCGAATGGCAGCAATTGGAAGAATAAAATCACCTACTTTATTTTTGACTCTTAAACCTCCACATTTTCCTAAAAACAAAACAGCTTTCGGTTTGATGGCTGAAAGTAAATCGATACACGTTGCAGCTGAAGCACTTCCCATTCCGAAGTTGATGATCGTAATTCCATTAGCTGTTGCGCATTGCATTGGTTTATCTTTTCCAATCACCTCAACATTGTTCATCGCTGCAAACTTGTCCACATAGTTATGAAAGTTGCAAAGCAGGATGTATTCTCCGAAATGTTCCAATTTTTCTCCAGTGTACCTTGGTAACCAGTTGTCGACGATTTCCTGTTTTGTTTTCATAATGTATGCTTTTTAGTGACCTAAATGTACAATTTTTAATTGGACGAAAAATGAAAAGAGGCAAGATTTACAGACTAAATAGGTTTAGTTTTGGAGATGTTAGATGTTTAGAAGATAGGAATCTTGACTTTTGCTAGAAAGGTATTGGTTAAAACATCAATCTTTCATAATCTAGATTAGAATATGAAAATGTTCTGCAGTGGCACAGCTACTTCGGAGCTGGTTAGCTAGATCAAAAAATCGCTTTTTTTTTATATAATATTATCTCTGGTCAACCCAAGTTGTGTTGTGAAATAGTGGAGACGTTGCACTGCAACGT
>CAIUKX010000293.1 GCA_903899795.1 uncultured Flavobacteriales bacterium | reverse complement strand
GCACAGGTTATGGATTTGAGTAATTTTTTGGCTTTCAAATGAAAATTTCATTGTTCTCCACATTCTATCCTTTCCGAGGAGGTATTGCCCAGTTCAGTGCTCTACTTTACCGTTCACTCCAAAAGAATCATACTGTAAACACAATCACTTTTAAAAGACAATACCCTAATTTTCTATTTCCTGGACAAACACAATATGTCACGGAAAAGGACAATGCCGATAAAATTGAAAGTCACCAATTATTAGACTCCATGAATCCCTTCTCCTATATAAAAACAGGGAGATTCATTAACAAGCAAAAACCAGATCTCTATATTTCCAATTATTGGATGACCTTTTTTGGTCCTGCAATGGGAGTAATAGCACGAACACTTCAAAAAAACATCATACAAATATCGATACTTCACAACGTGACACCTCACGAAAAACGTTTTTTCGACCAACCTTTCAATCGTTTTTTTCTTTCCAGAACACACGGTTTTGTAGTCATGTCTGATGCAGTACTAAAAGATCTTCTTACTTTGAAACCAAATGCAAAATACCTTAGGTTGAATCATCCGGTCTATAATCATTTTGGTAAAAAGATGGATCAAAAAAGTGCTCAGGAACAATTAAAATTAGATTCAGCAAAAAAAACACTTTTATTTTTCGGAATCATTCGTGATTACAAAGGTTTGGATCTATTGATACAAGCTATGAATCTTTTAGACGATAGTTATCAATTAATCATCGCCGGAGAAACCTATGGTTCATTCGAAAAATATCAACTTCTAATTGATCAATCAACAGCAAAAGAACGGATTTATCTTTTCAATCACTACATAAGTGACAACGAAGTCCCTCTTTACTTTTCGGCTGCCGATGTCTGTATTCTACCCTATAAATCAGCAACTCAATCAGGAATAACAGCTATTTCACATCATTTCACGTTACCTATTATCGCAACAGATGTCGGAGGTTTGAAAGAATCCATCCACCATTTAGAAACAGGTATGATTGTTGAACGTCCCGATTCGAATTTGATTCAACAAGCCATTGAATCCTACTTTGGTTCTGATTCGAAACATCTATATTCTACTAAAATAGAGGAAGAAAACACACAACATTCATGGGATAATTTTACTCAAAAATTAATTGAATTTTCAGCGACCTTGTGAGTTTTTTTGAATTATATTTTTTTTCCTACCTTCTATTGATCTTAAAAAAAAACACCACGCATTACTCCTAATAAACAGTGAATCAATACATTTTAGAACACCTAATCATAAACATTTCCAAAAAAAAGTTGATTTTGTTAATAAACTTAACAAATCCTTTACAAAGGTTATTGATAGTATTGATTTGTAATCCTATATTTGCGCCTTGTTTTATAAATTAATTGTTTTACGAAAATGCGTAATAAAGGATTTTTTTGGTTTTTGACGATATTATTGACAGCAGTTTGTGTGTATCAATTGTCGTTTACTTGGGCTACATCTTCTGTTGAAAATAAAGCAGAAAAACAAGCTGAAATTGAATTGGCAAGTTTGATGGCGAAAGCAAAGAAAAACGGTGGTAAAGCATTTTTACCTAACGACCAACCGATCGATTTTTCCAATCCGGAAGCAAAAGAAATTGCAAAAGGTGCAATTCTAAATGACATTTTAAAAAGAAAAGCTGAAACTCCGGTTATTTTCGGTTCAGCATTTAAAGATGTTAAAGCCAGAAGTTTGGCCTTTGGTTTAGACTTGGTTGGAGGTATGAGTGTTACACTTGAAATTTCTATCCCTGATTTGGTAAAAAACTTTGCTCGAAATGAGAGAGATTTAATGTTCAAAAAGCCTTTTGATAAAGCTTTGGATCGTTATAAAACAACTGGAGGAGATTTCATTTCCCTATTTGAAGAAGAAAATCAAAATTTCAATGGTGACTTAAAATTAGCACGTTTATTTGATTTGGATGCGATCGGTGAGTTGAACATTAATTCATCTGATGCTT
>CAIUKX010000292.1 GCA_903899795.1 uncultured Flavobacteriales bacterium | reverse complement strand
GATGCAATGAGAGATAAAATTGAACTCGAAGAATTGTGGAAAACGAAAACTGCAAAATGGAAGGTGTGGTAATAAATCAGAAAAAAATATTAATTCTGGGTAATTTAGGATATGTTGGACCAGAATTAACAAAAACACTTCGAAAAACATACCCCGATTATCATCTTACAGGATATGATTGTGGTTTTTTTTCCAAATTTTATACGACGAACTTATTTTCTCCGGATAATTTATTGGATTGCCAATTATATGGAGATGTAAGAAAAGCAGAAAATTTAGAATTAGGGCAATACGATTCTATCATTGCTTTGGCGGCGATATCAAATGATCCCCTCGGAAATAAATTTGAAAAGGTAACGATGGATGTTAATTGCGATAGCCTAGTAAAAATTGCCGTAGAAGCAAAGAAACAAGGTGTGAAATCATTTGTTTTTGCATCAAGTTGCAGTGTTTATGGATTCGCGGAAGAAGGTGATCGAACTGAAACTTCAGACATTAATCCTTTAACAGCTTATGCGAAGTCAAAGGTTAAGGCTGAGATTGAGCTGGAGAGGATAGCTTCCTCTGATTTTAAAGTGACTTGTTTGCGTTTTGCTACAGCGTGCGGGATGAGCGATCGATTACGCTTGGATTTGGTTTTGAATGATTTCGTGGCTTGCGCCATTGCCAACAATCACATTGAAATATTAAGTGACGGCCAACCGTGGAGACCTTTGATCAATGTTAAGGACATGGGGAGAGCTATTGATTGGGCCATGCATAGAGATTCTATCGATGCTTTTGTACTGTTAAATGCAGGAAGTAATGAATGGAATTACCAGGTAAAGGAATTGGCTGAAGCTGTTAAAAAAGTATTCCCATCCATAACGGTATCAATTAATCTGAATGCGGCGCCTGATAAACGATCTTATCGTGTTAATTTTGATAAGTTCAAAGAATTGGCACCGAATCATCAGCCGGAACATTCTTTAAAACAAACAATTATTGATTTAAAAGAGGGATTAGAAAACATAGGTTTTAAGGATAAAGAATTCAGAAAATCCAATTTGATTCGCTTGAATGTGATCAACCAATTGATGGAGGAAGAGATTGTAGATAACGAATTGTATATCAGAAAGAAATTTTAAATTTACCCCCTTTACTGGGGGATTAAGGGGGAGGATACATGATTTTCACAGAAACAAAAATTAAAGGAGCATTTATAATCGATTTAACTCCTATACAAGATGAAAGAGGTTTTTTTGCCAGAACATTTTGTGAGAAAGAATTCGCTAATGCCGGATTGGAAACAAAATTTGTTCAGGGAAATGCTTCCAGAAGCAGGGATCAATATACATTAAGAGGAATGCATTTTCAGACTAATGGTTATGAAGAAGTAAAAGTCATTAGATGTGTGCGAGGAAAGATTCAAGACGTAATTATTGATCTAAGAAAGGATTCACCCACTTATTGCCAATCTATATCTGTTGAACTTTCTGAAGATAATAAGCGAATGCTTTATGTTCCCAAAGGTTTTGCGCATGGCTTTTTAACCTTGGTACCTGATTGTGAAGTTGCCTATATGGTTTCTTCCGAATATTCTCCACAAAATGAAAGAGGTGTGAGATGGAACGATCCAGCTTTTCAGATTCAATGGGAAGCTGAACCGATCGTGTTATCCCCCAAAGACGCAGTACATGCAGATTATGTAAAATAAGGTTGAGGTTAAGATGGAGGCTAAGTTTGATTAACTGAACTTTCAATTTAAATATCATAAAAAATGAATATATTAATAACTGGTGGTTCAGGGTATATAGGCAGTTATCTAGTGAAACAACTTCTTGAAGAAGGTCATCACATTGATATTATTGCACGTACTGAAAATGAATTTATTCGAAATTATTCGGACAGGATCGGAGTGTATTATGCTGATATAACTCAGCCGTTTACTTTTCAGATAAAAGATATCCGATACGATATTTTTATCCATTTAGGAGCTGCGAATGATATCGATTCTGCAGATCCGAAGTTCGCAATTAATGCATCCGTTCTGGGCACACGTTATGCATTGGATTTTTGTGT